>NZ_JBHUSB010000014.1:0-130657 GCF_042673905.1 Arthrobacter sp. NPDC057009 | reverse complement strand
CGGTCCCATTCCGAACCCGGAAGCTAAGACCCACAGCGCCGATGGTACTGCACCCGGGAGGGTGTGGGAGAGTAGGTCACCGCCGGACAACCATTAGGTCGAGAGCCCCAACCAGTCACCTGGTCGGGGCTCTCCCGCATTTAAGCGGCCTATCCTCTCCGCAGCACGCGGCCAGCGGAAGGCGAGGGAGGGCCTGTGTCGAGGCGCCGGGACGTGACGGAGGGTCAGTGTCAACCCGGCAAGACCTGAGGAAGGGTCTGGTTCGAGGCGGCAGGAGCTGATGGAGGGTTTGGTCTGAGGCGGCAGGATCTGAGAGAGCGTCGGGTTTGAGGCGGCAGGATGTGATGACGCGTTGGGTTAGAAGCCGCAGAAAGTGATACAGCGTCCCGGGTTAGCCGATCGATTGAAACGCTCCCTCAGATCCTGCAAGTTTTTCACCGACCCTCCTTCAGATCCTGCCGCTATTTTCCAAACGCGCCCGCAGCCTACCGGCGAGACGTGAGGACGCGTCGGGCTCGAGGCGGCAGGATGTGAGGAAGCGCTTCGTTGGCTCCCGCGGGCAGACGAGCCGGCGGAAGGAAAGGAAACTGGCCGAAGACCGGCTGAAGGCTGAAAATCCTCGAAATACCGGTGATTTAGGTCAAAAAGTCGCGGAAACACGCGGAATTTGCCCTCCTCATGGGTGCAAGCTGGTAAGTTTTCGAACAGTGGCTTGCACGCACGCCGCGTGAAGGCTCCAGAATCAAGAGCGTCCAGGAGGACATACATGGCTAAGAACCGTAGTGAACTTGTTGCAGAGGTAGCAGGCAAGGCCGGCACCAGCCAGGCAGCCGTCAACTCCGTGCTCGATGCACTGTTCGAGGTTTTCGAATCTTCTGTCGCCGCCGGCGAGAAGATCACCATCCCGGGCTGGCTCGCAGTTGAGCGCACCGACCGTGCAGCCCGCACTGGCCGCAACCCGCAGACCGGCGAAACCATCCAGATTGCAGCCGGCCACAGCGTCAAGCTGACCGCAGGCTCCAAGCTGAAGGCCGCTGTCTCCAAGAAGTAGTCTTTTCGCAGTTCAGGAGGAGCGGCACCCCACGGGTAGCCGCTCCTCCTGCCTTTAACCCCCAGTGCGCCTAACCCTCGATTCGCAGCCTCGGCGGCGGTAGCGGACAATGGATAGGTGCCTGCAGCAGCAAAACCCCTTACTCCGCAACCCGCGCCCGATTCGGGCACGCGGGGCACTGACATGGCCTTCGGCGTTCCGCGGGCGTGGCAGCTGGCCGGACTCGGTGCCCTCATCCTCGGCCTGGTGGCCGCATTGCTGTTCTCCGGCGCCGCTGCCGCCCGTGAGGTTTCCGACCCCGGCGCCCTGGTCCGGTGGGGGCTGCCGGTCAGCAAAACCATCCACAACGTCTCGCTGGCCGCCGTCATCGGCGGGCTCATTTTCGCCGCGGGCATTCTGCCGCACAAGGTCGGCGGATCCCGGTCGAAGGAGGCCGACGCCCCGGAACACCCGGCCTTCACCCGCGCCCTTGCCATCGCGGCCGCTGCAGGCGTGGCGTGGACGTTGTCCGCCATCGCCGTGCTGGTCCTTACCTACTCGGATGTAGCTGGGCAGGGAGTCTCCGGGGACGCCGAGTACACCCGCGCCCTCGTTTTCTTCATGACAGACATCGAAACCGGGCGCGCCTGGCTGGCCGTCACGATCATCGCCGCCGTAGTGACAACCGCCCTCTTCGGAGTCCGTTCACTGACAGGCCTGGCATTCACACTGCTGCTGGCACTGATCGGACTGGTCCCCACCGCGCTGATTGGCCACTCCGCCAGCTCCAAGGACCATGAAGGCGCCATCAACTCCCTGGGCCTGCACCTGGTAGGGGTCAGCGTCTGGGTGGGCGGCATCATCCTGCTGGCCCTCCTCTCCGGCATCCTCGCCCCGAGCAACGCGGCCACCGCCGCCCGTAGCGGCCAGAGCGGCCAGGCCGGCCACCTGTCCCAGCCGGCAAGCCAGGAAATCACCGAACCGGTCCTCCGCCGGTTCTCCTCCCTTGCTGGCTTCGCCTTTGCGATGGTCTTCGCCTCGGGCGTCATCAACGCCAGCATCCGGGTGACCAGCTGGACAGACCTGTTCGGCTCGGCCTACGGCCAGCTGATCCTCGCCAAGTCCGCTGCCACATTGGTACTGGGCGGGATCGGCTTCATGCACCGGCAGTGGGTCATCCCGCAGCTGACCCGCGCGGGATCGGCCCTGTCTGCCCGCCGCGTACTGTGGCAGCTGATTCTCATCGAACTCCTCATCATGGGCGCCACGTCCGGGATCGCAGTCGCACTGGGCCGCTCGGCGCCGCCGGAGCCCACCAGCTATGCCCCTGACGCCTCGCCGGCATTCATTCTCTCCGGCTACGAGCTGCCACCCGAGCTGACGCCCGAACGCTGGGTCACCGAATGGCGCCTGGACTGGCTCTGGGTCGCCGTGGCCGTCTTCGGCCTGGCGTCCTATCTCCTGGGCGTGGCCAAGGTCCGCGCACGCGGGGACAAGTGGCCCTGGTTCCGCACCGTGCCCTGGATCATCGGCCTTCTGGTGCTGACCTACATCACGTCCGGACCGCCGTCGGTATACGGCCGGGTATTGTTCTCCGCGCACATGGTGGACCACATGGCCCTCACCATGGTGGCCCCGATCTTCCTGGTGCTCGGTGCCCCCGTGACGCTTGCGCTCCGGGCACTTCCGGCACGGAAGGACGGCTCCCGCGGCCTCCGGGAGTGGCTCCTGCTGTTCGTGCATTCGAAGTTCTCGCAGGTGGTCACCCACCCGCTGTTCGCCGCCGCCAACTTCGCCGGCTCGATCGTGCTTTTTTATTACTCGGATCTGTTCAGCTTCGCGATGCGCGAGCATGTGGGCCACGAGCTGATGAACCTGCACTTTGCGCTGACGGGCTACATCTTCGTGCTTAGCATGATCGGCTCGGACCCGCTGCCCCGGCGTGCACCGTACCCGCTGCGGCTCCTGCTGCTGCTGGCCACCATGGGCTTCCACGCCTTCTTCGGTGTGGCCATCATGGGCGGCACCAACCTGCTGGCGGCCGACTACTTCGGCAACCTCGGCCGCAGCTGGGGAGGGTCCGCGCTGCAGGACCAGCAAATGGGCGGCGCCGTGGCCTGGGGCATCGGCGAGGTGCCCACGCTGCTGGTGGCGATCGGCGTCGCCATCATGTGGTCGAAATCAGATGAACGCGAAACCCGGCGCACCGACCGGGCCGCGGACAGGAATAACGACGCCGATCTCACCGCTTACAACGATATGTTTGCCAAATTGGCTGAACGCGACGCCAAGCTGGCTGAACGCAACTCAAAGCTGGAAGGACGCTGATGAGCGAAACCGTACGCACCCACCTCCGGGTCCGCGCCTCCGAACTTGTAGGCCGCAACTGGCTGAACACCGGCGGCAGGTCTCTGGACCTGGAAGCCCTGCGCGGCAAGATCGTGCTCCTGGACTTCTGGACCTTCTGCTGCATCAACTGCCTCCATGTGCTGGACGAACTCCGGCCGCTGGAGGAAAAGTACTCCGACGTCCTGGTCACCGTGGGCGTCCACTCCCCGAAGTTCGAGCACGAGGCCGATCCTGTCGCGCTGGCCGCCGCCGTGGAACGCTACGAAATCCACCACCCGGTCCTGGACGACCCCGAACTGGAAACCTGGAAGGCCTACACGGCCCGCGCCTGGCCCACACTGGTGGTCATTGACCCCGAGGGCTACATCGTGGCGCACCTGTCAGGCGAAGGCCACGCTGACGGCCTCGGCGTGCTCATTCCCGAGCTGATTGCCGAGCACGAGGCCCGCGGTACCCTCCACCGCGGCAGCGGCCCCTACGTAGCCCCGGAGCCGACGTCCGGAACCCTGCGGTTCCCGGGCAAGGCCCTCTACCTGCCGTCCGGCCGTGGTTCGCAGTCCGCCAGTTCCACGCCCGACGACGGTGCTGCCGCCGGCAGCGCTGCAAACGGTGCCACTGACGCCGGCACCTGGCTGGTCACCGACACCGGGCACCACCGCGTCCTGGAGCTCGGCACCGACTTCCACACCGTGCTGAACACCTTCGGTTCCGGGGAGAAGGGCCACGCCGACGGCGCCGCCGGCACCGCCCGGTTCAACGAACCGCAGGGTCTTGTCCTGCTGCCGGAAGACGTGGCAGCCAAGACGGGCTACGACGTCGTAATTGCCGACTCCGTCAACCACCGCCTGCGGGGGCTGTCGCTGGCGGACGGTGCCGTCACCACGCTCGTTGGCAGCGGCGTGCAGCGGCTCCTCGAGACCGGTCCCGCGCGCGTGGACGAGGACGCGGCCGGTTTCACCGGGCGCCTGGGGGACCATCCCCTGGATGTCGCCCTCAGCTCGCCGTGGGACGTTGTCTGGTCCAGCAAGCTGAACGCCGTGGTGATCGCCATGGCCGGCGTGCACCAGATCTTCAGCTACGAACCGCTCACCGGGGACGTCTCGATCATCGCCGGCAACGGGCTGGAAGGCCTGCTGGACGGGCCCGCCCACGAGGCCTGGTTCGCGCAGCCATCAGGTGTGGCCGAGGACGCTGACGGAAATATCTGGGTGGCCGACTCCGAGACCTCTGCCCTGCGCAAGCTGGTGATCGACGACGACGGCACCGTCACCGTCGAATCCGCCGTGGGCAAGGGGCTCTTCGACTTCGGGTTCCGCGACGGCGACGCCTCCGCGGCGCGCCTGCAGCACCCGCTGGGCGTCACGGTGCTGCCTGACGGGTCCGTGGCGATCGCCGATACCTACAACGGTGCGGTGCGCCGCTACGACCCCGCTGCCAAAACCGTCTCCACGCTGGCGCGCGGCCTGGCCGAGCCGTCCGACGTGATCGTCGATCACACCCAGACAGCCGGCGCCGAGCCGCTGCTGGTGGTGGTCGAGGCGAACAAGCACCAGCTCGTGTACGTGCCCATCCCCAAGGAAGCACAGCAGGTGGATGAGGGCGCTTCCCAGACGCACCGGCCCAAGAGCCCCGTGGCGCCCGGCCTGCTGGAGCTCACGGTCCGCTTCACGGCACCCACCGGCCAGAAGCTCGACGACCGCTGGGGCGACCCCACCCAGCTGAAGATCTCCTCCACCCCGCCGGAGCTCATCGTGTCCGGCGGCGGGACCTCTGTTGGCCTGCTCCGCACGCTGGAACTGGCCTCCGACGTTCCGGAGGGCGTGCTGCACATTACCGCCCGGGCAGCCGCCTGCGACGGCCCGGAAACCGAGGACGGCGAGATTCCGGACCACGCCGCCTGCCACCTCTACCAGCAGGACTGGGGCATCCCCGTGGTGCTGCAGGCCGACGGCGACACCGACCTGGTGCTGGACCTCCGCGGCATGGACTAAGGTCCCGCGCTGCGAAGCAAAGGCTGCCGCCCGTGACCACGCGTCACGGGCGGCAGCCTTTTGCCGATCCATGCGGCAAGCGAGGTCCTAGAAGGTGAGGAGCGGCGTGACCTTGATGGTGTCGCCGTTGATGTCCAGACGCGTGGTGAAGCTGAAATCGTGCTCCACGTCCAGGGGCGAGACGGCTCCGGTGAACAGGTCGATCTGCTGGGCGGTGATCTTGGCCTTGCCGTCCAGCGGCGCCACCACCCAGCGGCCGTCAAAAGGCTCGATGGTGACCTTCGGGTACTGGGTGATGCTCCACTTGATGGTCCCGTCCACCACGCGGTTATTCGTGACGTGGTAGAACGGGCAGTCGGGCTGGAGCCGCTGCTGCTGGCCGGCCTCCGCCGCGCACTTGTCGAGGAACTCCTTGACCCGGGCGGACACCGCCTGGTTCAGTTCGTCCGTGGCATGCGTGAGCAGGTTCAGCGGCGCGGCGGGGGCCTCGCGGCTGGAGACAGTCGCCCGTGTGGGGGGAGCGGCGAAGTACTGGCCGTTGAGGGACGCCTCGTACTCGCCCGGGTAGAACACCGCAAAGCTGTTGTGGCCGGCGGGCATGTTCACCGGCACGCCGTTAAGCGTCGCCTCGCCGGAGTTCACCACGCTGACGTCCACCGTCGGAAGGGTGGTTGGAACGAAGGACCACTTGTGAAAGAACAGCCATTCGGTGCCGGTGCTCTCCAGCAGGAACTCGGTGTGCAGCTGGCTGCCGTCGATGGTGTAGTCCATCGGCACCATCACCCGGTTGCCGCCGCGCCCCTGTGCGGCGCCGATCTTGACGTTCGTGATCCGCGAGGCCGACGTCTGCAGGGCCGTTCCGTCCAGCATGGCGGGGTCGGCGTCCGGCACTGACGCGCGGAGCAGGCCAAGCGCCCGCTCGCCTTCGCCGTGCTGGAGTGCCTCCAGGTAATCGCGCACGGGCTGCTGCGGACTGGCCACGGAGGAGTTGACCAGATTGACCGAAACGATGGCGCCAACGATGGCAAGCATGAGGCCCAGCAGCCACCCGGCCGCCGTTTTCACCAACGCTTGACTCATTTGCACGCACCCCACGTTACCTGCAACGTCAGGCAACTCTGGAGTAGCGGTGGTCACCGTGACGTCCGTCCACGGGCCAGGAACGCCCGACGGCGGGGCCTCACCCGCCGCTCCCGGCGCTGCCTGACGCTAGCGGCGGCGCCGGGACGAGGTGCCGAAAACGCCCCGCAGGAGTTCCCGGCCAAGCTGGGTTCCCATGGACCGTGCCATGCTTTTCAGGCCGCTGCCGAGGACGCCGCCCAAGGCTCCGGTGATGTCCTCCATCATGCCGCCAGGCGGGGGAGCCTGGCGCCTGGCCGGTGGCGGCACCGTCCCGCCGGGATGTGTGGACTCCGGCTGCCAGCCGCTGGACGGCCTGCTGCTGGGGCGCCCGAGGATCTCCTCCTCGATGCGGCGGGCTTCGTCGTCGATCGCCACAGGATCAGGATTCCCCGGGACGAACACCTCGGGGGAGGGCGCCGGCGGCTGCCCGGGGGCCGCGGCGCCTGTGGGCGCGCCGGCTTTACCGGTCAGTTTCTCGTACGCCGAGAGATTGTCCACGGCAGTGCCGTACTTTGCGAGCAGCGCCGACCCCGCCACGGTGCTCCGGACCAGTTCGACGGCGCTGGGACCCATCACCGACTCCGGCGCACGCAGGCGGGTCAGGGCCACCGGCGTCGGCGCGCCGTTCTCATTCATGACGGTGATGACAGCCTCGCCGATGCCTGCGGACGTCAGGGTTTCCTCGAGGTCATAGTCGCTGAGCGGGAAGGTGGAGACGGTGGCCTTGAGGGCCTTCGCGTCCTCCGGGGTGAAAGCCCTCAGGGCGTGCTGGATGCGGTTGGCCAGCTGCCCGAGGACGTCCGCCGGGACATCCTTCGGGGTCTGCGTGACGAAGAAAATGCCCACCCCCTTGGAGCGGATCAGGCGGACTGTGGTGGTGATGGCCGCCAGGAAGGCCTTCGAGGCGTCATTGAAGAGCAGGTGCGCCTCGTCGAGGAAGAACACGAGTTTGGGCTTGTCGAGGTCGCCGGCTTCGGGCAGCTCCTCGAACAGATCCGCGAGAAGCCACATGAGGAAGGTGGAGAACACCAGCGGCTTCGTCTGCAGCGTGGGCAGTTCCAGGCAGCTGATGACGCCCCTTCCGTCCGGCGCGGTGCGAAGGAGCTCGGCGGTGTCGAACTCGGGCTCCCCAAAGAAACGCTCCATGCCCTGCGCCTCGAGGGCCACCAGTTCACGCAGGATGACGCCGGCAGTGGCCTTCGACAGGCCGCCCAGTTCCTGCAGCGCTTCCTTGCCTTCGTCGGAAGTGAGGAACTGGATGACCGAGCGCAGGTCCTTCAGGTCCACCAGCTCAAGGTTGTTCTTGTCGGCAAAGTGGAACACGAGCTGGAGGCTGGATTCCTGCGTGTCATTGAGCTCCAGGATGCGGGAGAGCAGGATGGGCCCGAAGGACGTGACGGTAGCCCGGACCGGGATGCCGTCGCCGTCCCCGCCAAGCGCCAGGAACTCCACGGGAAACGTCTTTCCAGACCATGCCTGCCCGATGCTTTCGGTCCGCTTGGCCAGCTTGTCGCTTCCGGGTGCCGCCGTGGCGAGCCCGGAAAGGTCGCCCTTGATATCTGCCAGGAACACGGGCACTCCCGCGGTGGAGAGCTGTTCCGCCATCATGTGCAGGGTGACGGTCTTGCCCGTGCCGGTGGCGCCGGCCACGAGCCCGTGCCGGTTCATCATGGAAAGCGGCAGCCGGACCGGCGCATCCTTGTGCCGTTCGCCGTCGACGATGGCTGCGCCCAGCTCGATGGTGGCACCCTCCAGGGCGTAGCCCTTTTGGATGGTGGCGACTTTCTCTGCAGTGGACTTGCTGGTCATGGCGCCAGCATAGCGGGAGGTGCCCGGACAGGATATGTGGACAGCATCACCGAACCGGGCAGAAATAACCCGGGCTCCGCCGTCGTTGTTCCCAACATGCCGGACCACCGCGAGGCCGGCAGCTGTGCAACCCCTACGAAAGGCCATCCCGCCGTGACTGTTCCCCTCTCCATCCTCGACCTGGCAACCATCGGCAAGGGCCAGACGGCGGCGGAGAGCTTTGCCGGGAGTGTCGCCATGGCGCAGCTGGCTGAGAAGCTCGGGTACCGGCGTGTCTGGTACGCCGAGCACCACAACATGTCCTCCATCGCGTCGTCGGCCACGTCCGTGCTGATCGCCCACGTCGCCGCGCACACGGACAGCATCCGGCTGGGGGCAGGCGGCGTGATGCTGCCCAACCATTCCCCGCTCACCATCGCCGAGCAGTTCGGCACCCTGGAGACCCTGCATCCCGGCCGGATTGACCTGGGCCTCGGCCGTGCACCCGGCAGCGACCAGAACACCATGCGGGCCCTGCGCCGTGACCCGCATTCCGCCGACACCTTCCCCCAGGATGTCCTGGAACTGCAGGGCTACCTGACAGGGCCCACCCGCGTGCAGGGCGTCGAGGCGACGCCGGGCAGGGGAACGAACGTGCCGCTTTACATCCTGGGCTCGTCCCTCTTCGGAGCGCGGCTCGCGGCCCAGCTCGGGCTGCCTTACGCCTTCGCCTCACACTTCGCGCCGAATGCGCTGCAGGACGCCGTCGCCCTGTACCGCCGGGAGTTCAAGCCGTCGGAGCAGCTGGCGGCGCCGCACGTCATCGCAGGGGTCAACGTGGTGGCCGCCGATGCTGCCTCCGACGCCCAGGAAATGCTGCGGGCCACGATGCGGGCACGCGTCTCGCTGTTCTTCGGCGGCGGGCGCCAGTTCACCGATGACGAGGCGGACATGATCCTGGACTCGCCGCAGGGGCAGCACGTGACGCAAATGATGAAGTACTCGGCCGTGGGCACCCCCGACGCCGTGCTGGATTACCTGGACGGCTTCGCCCGGCATGCCGACGCCGACGAGCTCATTGTGGCGCACCAAAGCACCGGAACGGCAGAGCGGCTCCGCTCGGTAGAGCTTCTGGCGGAGGCCGCGGGGCTCGTCCGCGTCTGACCGTCCGACGGGAGAAATTTTCTCCCGCACGAAGGAACGGGCCCGGCAAAGTTACACGCACGCAATAAACGGGATATTCAGGGGAAACGGCCGCGGCAGACACTTTAGGAGTCCAAGACCGATTGGGGATAATCCGAAGGATTGCCGCGCATGCCCACTCCTCTCAACCAGACCGTGGCCGACTCCGCACTGCTGACCAAATCCCTCCCGCTGGGCTTGCTGCGGGCCTTCGTCCAGTCCGAAGCGGCCGACGACGGGCTCACGCCCCAGCTGCTCGGCGAACTGAAAATCCTCGCCCGCACGCCGGGGCTGCTGGTTGCCTGTAATTACGGCGGAACGCTGTGTGCCGCCGAAGGCATCTCGACGGAGACGCTGCCGCTGGGCGGCGCGGCCATTGCCCTCCGGGCGCTGGCCGCGCTGCCCAACACGCACGCGGCCGTCATCTCAGGCCGCTCCCTGCGTGACCTGGCCGCCGTCTCCAGGCTTCCCGCCGAGGTCCATCTCGTGGGTTCGCACGGGGCGGAGTTCGACATGGGGTTCGCCCACGGACTGTCGCTGGCCACCGAGTCCGTGCTGCAGCAGGCCAACCAGGCACTGCTCGAAGCGGTGGGCGCCCACAAGGGCGTGAGCGTCGAACGGAAGCCCGTCGCGGTCTCGGTCCACACCAGGTCCGCTGCCCCCGACATTGTGGCCAAGTGCACCGCCAAGGCGGAGGAAGTTGCCCGGGCTTTCGGGCTGTTCTTCATTGTGGACGGCTCCGTCCTGGACCTTTCTGTGGTGCAGCCGTCCAAAGCCGAGGCCCTGGACCACCTCCGGGCGCGGCTGGGCGTGAGTGCCGCGCTGTACGCGGGTGATGCCATGAGCGACGAACTCGCCATGGAAACGCTTCGCGGCCCGGACATGGGGCTCTGGGTGGGCGACCTGCCGTCGCCGGCCAAGCACCGGCTGAAGGACCCGGAATCATTCGCGCGGGTGCTGGGGATCCTCTTCGAACTGCGCCGCTCGTGGCTTTTCGGTGAGGACGCGGTCGGCCTGGAACGGCACTCCATGATCGGAAATGGCTCCTCCACGGCACTGGTGACGCCCGACGCCAAGATCTGCTGGATGAGCCACCCGCTGCCGGATTCGGGCTCCCTCTTCGCGCATATCCTCGGCGGTGACGGCGCCGGGCACTTTTCCGTGGAGCCGGTTAAGGCGTCGAGGGTGCTGGGGCAGCGGTACGTGGACAGCACCATGATCGTGGAAACCCGGTGGGCGGACGTCACCGTGACCGACTATCTTGAACCAGCCCCGGAAGGCATCACCAGCCTCGTCCGGGTATTGTCCGGCACCGGCGCCGCAAGGATCGTCTTCGCACCCCGGCCGGACTACGCCAACGCGCCCTTCAGCATGGAGGCCCGCGCTGGCGAGCTGCACGTCGTCGGCACCTCCGACCCCATCATCCTGCTGGCACCCGGCGTCGGCTTCACCGTCACCTCGGACGGGCGGCACGCAACGGCCACCGCCGAGGTCAACCTGCAGCACGGACCGGTGGTCCTCAACCTCCGGTGCGGCGACACCGAAATACAGCAGCCGGCGTCCAACCGGGCGGTGACCGACGAAGCGGACCGCCGGGCCGCCGTCGCACATCACTCCCGGCGCTGGGTGCAGGGCCTGACGCTGCCGGGCGTGAAGCCATCGCTGGTGCGGCGCTCGGCACTGGTGCTGCGCGCGCTGGTCCACGAGCCCACGGGCGCGGTGCTGGCCGCTCCCACCACCTCGCTGCCGGAGGGAATCGGCGGCACCCGCAACTGGGATTACCGCTACTGCTGGCTGCGTGACGGCTCCATGACCGTGAACGCCCTGCTGGACCTCGGGTCGACGGCGGAGGCGGAAGGATTCCTCAGGTGGCTGGCCGGCATCCTGGCCAACGCCCCGGGCCCGGAGTGGCTGCATCCGCTGTATTCGGTGACCGGGGCACCGCTGTCCACGGAAGCCATCATCGAGAGCCTGCCCGGATATGCGGGATCGCGTCCGGTCCGGATCGGCAACGCCGCGGACCATCAGGTCCAGCTGGACGTCTTCGGCCCGATTGCCGAGCTGATTCACGGGCTGAGCGAGGCGCAGGAGTCGCTGGCGGAGGGACACTGGGAACTGCTGGTCCAGATGGCCAGTGCCGTGCTGGCCCGGTGGCACGAGCCCGACCACGGCATCTGGGAAGCGCGCCGCGCTCCACGGCACCACGTCTACACCAAGGTGATGTGCTGGGTCACGCTGGACAGGGCGCTCCGTACCGCCGAACGCCACGGCCGCAGCCCCCATCCTGCATGGGCGGAGATCGCCGCCACCATCCGCGACGAGGTTCTCCGCGAGGGGTGGGATGACAGTTCAGCGTCCTACACCGTGGCCTACGACAGCCCCGACCTTGACGCCGCGGTCCTGCACATCGGGCTGTCCGGCCTGCTCGACGTCAGTGACCAGCGGTTCCTGGACACCGTCACGGCCGTGGAGCGGGAACTCCGGGTGGGCCCCACGGTGTTCCGGTACAAGTACGACGACGGCCTGCCGGGCTTGGAGGGCGGGTTTCACATCTGCACCACGTGGCTGATTGAGGCTTACGTGGCGGTGGGCCGGATCGCCGAGGCCTGGGACCTCTTTGACCAGCTGGTCAACCTGTTCGGGCCCACCGGGCTGCTTCCGGAGGAGTTCGATCCGGGCACCGAGACTCACCTGGGAAACCACCCCCAGGCGTACTCGCACCTTGGGTTCATCCGCTGTGCCCGGCTCCTGGACCGGCACCAGCGGGGCTGACTCGGGGCGTGGGCCGGTTGCCTTCGCTGCGGGCCTGACGGGTTCCTGGCCGCTACGCCCGGGAGGCTGCGAAGATCTCCGGCGCCCGGCCTTCCCCGGTGGCAAGGTCCGCAAGGATCCGGCCCACCACCGGCGTGAACTTGAAGCCGTGCCCTGCGAAGCCGGCCCCGATGACCACAGGCCCGACCCGGTCCAGCACAAAGTTGTGGTCCGGGGCGGTTGTGTAGGTGCAGCTGATGTCGGTCATGGCGTCGGCGTCCACGCCGGGCAGCCAGTCCCTCGCGTACTGCTGGAGGGCTGCCCGCTGGCGCGGTTCGGGCAGGTAGGACCTCCGGTCCGGATCCACCACGGGCCCCACGCCATGCCAGCCCGCTTTGACGCCTTCGCCGGGGGTCAGCATGCCGTACACGGGGGAGTAGAAGCCGGCGTAGTCGCCGCCCTCGCCGGGGAAGTGGTTGAAGCCCGGCCAGGTGGCGCCGTCGTCGCTGATGCCGAAGTGGGCCGGCTGCTCCTGGGTGACGGTCAGCCGCGGCGTCATGACGGAGCCGGCGAGCAGCTTGGAGGTCCAACCGCCCGCGGTGACCACCGCCTGCCGGGCGGTGAGCACCTCCGTCCGGCCGTCGTCGTCCACGGTGAGCCGGGCGCCGTCGTCGAGTATTTCCAGCCCCACCACCTTCACGCCGTGCCGGATTTCTGCGCCGTTCCGTGCCGCGCTCCGCTGGAACGCCGGAAGGGCGGCCTCGGGGTTGAGCTGGCCGCCGTCGGGCATGTGGAGCACCTGCTGGTCGAAGCGGATGCCGCGCCAGCGCTCTCCGGCTTCGGCGAGCGGAACGAAGTCCGCCCGCAGGCCGGCGCTGTTCAGGGCTGCGTGGATCTCGCCGAGGCGCGGGTCGGGGCCGTGGTTGACGACGCCGGTGCGCGCCAGCAGCTGTTCGCCGCTCTCGTTTTCGAGCTCGGCCCAGAGCTTCAGAGTTTCGGCCAGCATGGCGACGTACTCGGGCTCGGCGTAGGCAAGGCTCAGGTTCCGGGTGGCGCCGTGCGAAGCGCCCTTCAGGTGGCCGGGCGCGAATTGCTCGAGCAGGGTCACGTCACGCCCGCGGGCGGCCAGCGCCCAGGCGGCAGCCGAACCCATGGCTCCGCCACCGATGATCACGGTGTCCAGGGTGGTGTTCAAGGTTTCCTCCAGTTCGGGCGGCAGCCGCGGGGCGGTCGGGGATAAAGCAGCTGTTATGCCAGCAGCAGGGCCACACCGATCATCGCAGGCACGGCGACGATCGTGGTGATGAGAACGGTGTCCTTGGCGACCGTGAGCCCGGCTTTGTAGCGGCTGGCGGCGACAAACACGTTCTGCGCCGTTGGCAGGGCGGACGTGACCACGACGGCGAACAGGTCGGCGCCATCCAGTCCGAGGGCGAAGCGCGCAAAGACGTACGCAATTGCCGGGTGCACAAAGAGCTTGAAGCCACTGGCCAGCAGGGTATCGGTTCTCCGGCCTGCATCCGCCTGCAGGGGCTTTGACCCGTTCAGGCTCATGCCGAAGGCCATCAGCATGGCCGGAATGGCGGCGCCGCCGATCAGATGGATGGGCTCCAGAAGCAGCGGCGGAACCTGGAAGCCTGTGCCGGCGACCAGCAGGCCAAGGGCCGAGCCGACGATCATGGGGTTTTTCACGATCAGCATCAGGAACCGCAGCGGCGTGGTGCGGTGCGAGCTGGTGGTGGCATCGAGGGCCATGAGGAACAGCGGCGTGAAAAACGCCAGCTGGAAGATCAGCAGGGGAGCGACATGGCTGGCGTCACCGAGGACGTACACCGCAATGGGGATGCCGAGGTTGGCGGAGTTGGCCAGCGAGGCGCTCATGGAGGACATCAGCGATTCCGGAACGGAGCGTTTGAGGAGGAACCGGACGATGACAAAAAACAGGGCGGCTGTGCTGATTGCGCCGACGGCCGCCACGAGCAGCGGGGCGGCGAACACGTCGCGCAGGCTCGCCTTGCTCAGCGTTTCGAAAAGCAGGGCGGGACTGGCCACGAAGAAGGTCAGCCCGCTCAGGACCTGCCGGGCATTCTCGCCGAGGATCCTGCGTCTGCCGACGAACATGCCCACCAGAATGATGGACCAGACCACGAAGAAGCCTGCGAGGACGCCTAGCACGCCGGTGCCACCGGGGGCAGGCTGGGGCAGGGGACGGCATCCACCATCCCAGCCTAATCATATTTATTCAGCCGCGGCTCACCTTGTGGCAGGGATCTCGCCGTGGCGGGGCTGTCCCTAGCTGAGCGCGGCGTTGTTGAGCGCGAACGGCGGCCGCAGCAGCCCCGGCGTGAGGCCTTCGGCGGGGTCGTTGCCCAACTGGATGACGCGGTTGTCCTTGTCCACGTGGACAACCCTGGGCTCGTACGCTTTGGCTTCCTCGGTGGTCATCTGGGCGTAGGTGATCAGAATGACAGTGTCGTTCTCGTGCACCAGGTGCGCCGCGGGACCGTTGATTCCGATGACGCCGGAACCGCGCTCGCCGGCGATGGTGTAGGTCTCGAGGCGGGCACCGTTGGTGACGTCCACAATCGCTACCAGCTCACCGGGCAGGATGTCGGCGGCGTCGAGCAGGTCCAGGTCAACGGTGACGGAACCCACGTAATGCAGGTCCGCATGCGTGACGGTGGCCCGGTGGATTTTGGACTTAAACATTGTGCGGTTCATAACGTCAACAGTCTAACGCCGGGGTCAACGCTTGGCTGTGAGCCAGGGAACACCCCGTCATACCGCTTCGCCGCCGGTTGCCGCTCCTTCAGGTGCTGCAGGTGCTGCAGGTGATGCAGCTGCTGCGGGGGCGCCGGAGGCGTCCGCTCCGGTATCGATTTCCTGGGCCGCGGCAATGGAGGCGGCAGTGGAGGCCAGGATTTCACGGGCCGCGAGGATGGCCGGCCGCTGCGCCCCCGAGCGCCGAACCGACGTGAAGACGGTCCGCCTTGGCTTGCCGGGAAGGTCCAGCAGCTGGGCTGTGGTGCCCCGGCCGGTCCACACCAGATCCGGCATCAGGGCGACGGCGTTCCCCGACTCGATCAGGCGGATCTGGGCCTGCAGGTCCGCCGTTTCAAAGCGGACGTCGGGCTCGAAGCCTGCACTCCGGCAGGCCTGCTCGGCCCAGTGGCGCGATGCCGCACCGCGCGGTTCCATCACCCAGGGCATCTCTGCCGTGTCCGCCAGCGCGCCGACTTTGGGCCTGCCCTCGGCGGCCGGCGGAACGGCGAGGCGGATGGCGTCACTGGTAAGGCGTACCCGGTCCAGCTCCGGGTAGCGCGGCGCGGCGTGGCCGGGATACTGCTCGGCGATGACCAGGTCGAAGTCGCGGGCCCAGGTTTCATGCAGCGCCGTCTCGGGCTCGCGCTGGGTCATCTCGATCCGGACGTCGGGGTAGGTCGCGGCGAGCCGGGTCAGCGCGTCCGGCATGAGGGCCAGTGCGGCGGACTGGAAGACGGCGATCCGCACCGTCCCTGAAACGGTGGTCAGCGACGCCGCCAGATCCGCCTCGGCCTGCTCCAGGGTTTCCAGCAGATGGGCAGTGTGCGCCACCAGCACCTCGGCCTGCGGGGTCAATTGCACGCGGCGGCCGGTTTTCCTGAGCAGTTCCACCCCTACTTCCTTCTCAAGCAGGGCCAACTGTTGGGACACTGAGGAGGGACTGTACTGCAGGGCTGCTGCCACCTCGGCCAGCGTGCCCCGGATCTTCAGCTCGCGGAGCAGCCTCAACCGGCGAACATCAAGCATGGGCTGTTCCTTGGGTTGCATAACTGAATAGTTGGACTAACGAATACTGGTTAGAAGTATGCACTTTATCTAATGCAACACTGCTTGCATACTGAACAGATTGAGTTACCCCCATCACTGGGCGAAATGATGGGCCGCACCTACGCAGGAGTCCCGATGAGTACAACAGATCCCTCGCAGTCAATCCTGAGGCGCAAGCCGATTGACGACATCGAAGTAGAGAACAAGCACAGCGGGCTATTCAGGTCCCTCGGACTTTGGCAGCTGACGGCCATCGGCGTCGGCGGCATCATCGGCGTCGGCATCTTTTCCCTTGCCGGCCTTGTGGCGCACGGAAGCGCCGACACTCCGGGCGTGGGGCCCGCGGTGCTCATTTCCTTCCTGGTCGCGGGACTGGCCTCGGCCGCGGCGGCGCTCTCCTACGCGGAGTTCGCCGGAATGATCCCGCGTGCCGGCTCGGCCTACACCTATGGCTACGTGGCCCTGGGTGAAATCATCGGCTGGTTCATCGGCTGGGACCTGCTGCTCGAATACATAGCCATTGTGGCCGTGGTGGCCATCGGCATCTCCGGCTACTTTGACGCCTTCCTGTCCGGCATCGGAATCCACATGCCGGCATGGATGACGTCCACGGCCGACGAAGGGAAGGGCGGCATCATCAACATCCCCGCCATCCTTGTCTGCCTGCTGGTTACCTGGATCCTCTCCCGCGGCACCAAGACTTTCGGCCGCTTTGAACTCGTGGCCGTAGCAATCAAGGTCCTGCTGATACTCTTCATCATTGGCCTCGGCGTTTTCTACATCAACACCGAGAACTTCAACCCGTTCATGCCCAGCGGCTTCGGTCCGGTCCTGGCCGGTGCGGCAACCGTGTTCTTCGCGGTCTTTGGATACGACGCCATGAGCACCGCGGCCGAGGAGGCCACTGACGGCAAGAAGCACATGCCGAAGGCGATCATCCTGTCCCTGGTCATCGCCATGCTCCTCTACGTTGCCGCGACCCTCGTGCTGACCGGCATGCAGAACTACCGCGACATCGATCCCGCGGCAGGTTTCGCCTCGGCGTTCACCGGCGTCGGCCTTCCTGTCATCGCCACGATCATCTCCGTCTTCGCGGTGCTGTCCATCCTCACCGTGATGCTCACATTCCTCCTCGGCGTCACCCGCGTGTGGTTCTCCATGAGCCGCGACGGCCTCCTCCCCGGCTGGTTCTCGAAGACCGACCGCCACGGCACCCCGCAGCGCGTGACCTGGATCGGCGGCATCGCGTCCGCGCTCCTGGCCGGCGTGTTCCCCATCAAGGCCGTCGCCGACCTCACCAACATCGGCATCCTTGCGGCGTTCGTGGTGGTGTGCGTTTCCGTGATCATCTTCCGCTACACGAAGCCGGATGCCCCGCGCACCTTCCGCCTGCCGCTGATGCCGGTGGTCCCCGCGTTCGGCGTTCTGGCGTCCGCCTTCCTGATGTTCCAGCTGCACTGGGAGACCTGGATGCGTTTCGGCATCTGGCTCCTGGTCGGCCTGGTGATCTACTTCGCCTACGGCAAGCGCCACTCGCTGATGAACCCGAACAGCCCGCGGCACGACGAAGCGGTGGAGATGCACACGCCGGTGTAGCCCCGTCGCCCCTTGCGCGCCATACCCTCGAACCCTCCCGCACCCCAGGCGCGGGAGGGTTCGTTCTTTGGCGGCGGGATGTGAGGGGGCGTCTAAAGTTCGACGGCGAAAGCTGAGGGAGCGTTTGAGGTTAGCGACGCTCCATCAGCTCCTGCAGGCTTTTCCCCGACGCTCCATCAGCTTCTGCAGGGAATTTCCAAACGCGTCCTCACGTCCTGCGGCGGGGGCGCCGGGGCCGCGATGCAGGGCTTACGAAGGGCTTCCAGAACGATCGGTATTTCTAATGTGTATTGCTAAGGAAAGGTCGCTTTATCTTAAGAGAAGTGAGGCTCATACTGATGGATAAGACGATCAAATCGCACTGAAAGAACGAGGAAAGCCATGACCAACACCGCAACGGATCACCGCGTGCAGGCAGGCAAGGGCGCCGCTGTTACCGGCACCGTCGCCACCCCCTCGGCAGGGTCTGACGTCGCTGAAGCGACCGCCCTGGCCAACGACGCAATCACCCTCGTCCGCCGCTGGCTGACCGAAGCCGCGAAGATGCCCGTGGATGCCTCCGCAGAGCAGCTCGCCGGCGTCCTCAAGGACCCGAACGGCCTGGACTTCACCGTGGGCTTCGTGGATGGCGTGGTCCGTCCCGAGGACCTGCACGTGGCCGCCCGCAACCTCGCCGCCCTCGCCCCGAAGGTCCCCGCCTTCCTGCCCTGGTACATGCGCAAGGCCGTCCAGGCCGGCGGTGTCATGGCACCGGTCCTGCCGCAGGTTGTCATCCCGGTGGCCCGCAAGGTCCTGCGCGAGATGGTGGGCCACCTCATCGTTGACGCCACCGACTCCAAGCTGGGCCCGGCCATCGCCAAGATCCGCAAGGACGGCATCAAGCTCAACGTCAACCTGCTCGGCGAGGCCGTCCTGGGCGAGCACGAGGCCTCCCGCCGGCTCGAAGGCACCCACGCGCTGCTGGCCCGGCCCGATGTGGACTACGTCTCCATCAAGGTGTCCTCCACGGTGGCCCCGCACTCCGCCTGGGCGTTCGACGAGGCCGTGGAGCACGTCGTCGAAAAGCTCACCCCGCTGTTCGCCCGTGCCGCCTCCTTCCCCACGCCCAAGTTCATCAACCTGGACATGGAGGAGTACAAGGACTTGGACATGACCATAGCGGTCTTCACCCGGATCCTGGACAAGCCCGAGTTCAAGAACCTGGAAGCCGGCATCGTGCTCCAGGCCTACCTGCCGGACGCTCTTGCCGCCATGATCCGGCTGCAGGAATGGGCTGCCGCCCGCCGCGCCGACGGAGGCGCCGCCATCAAGGTCCGAGTGGTCAAGGGCGCCAACCTGCCCATGGAGCAGGTGGAAGCCTCGCTGCACGACTGGCCGCTGGCCACCTGGGGCACCAAGCTCGACTCCGACATCAACTACAAGCGCGTCATCAACTGCGCGCTGCACCCGGACCGGATCGGCAACATCCGGATCGGCGTCGCCGGCCACAACCTGTTCGACATCGCCTTCGCCTGGCTGCTGGCCAAGAAGCGCGGCGTTGAGTCGGGTATCGAATTCGAGATGCTCCTGGGCATGGCGCAGGGCCAGGCTGAAGCCGTGAAGAAGGACGTCGGTTCCCTGCTGCTCTACACGCCCGTAGTACACCCGGCCGAATTCGACGTCGCCATCGCCTACCTGATCCGCCGCCTCGAAGAAGGCGCCAGCCAGGAAAACTTCATGTCCGCCGTCTTCGAGCTCAGCGAAAACGAAGGGCTCTTCGAGCGCGAAAAGCAGCGCTTCCTGTCCTCCCTGGAAGAGCTCGACGACGAGGTGCCGGCGCCCAACCGCCTGCAGAACCGCAGCCAGCCGGCAGAGCTAATGCCCCGCACCGGCTTCCAGAACACCCCGGACACGGATCCGTCCCTGCCGGCGAACCGAGACTGGGGCCGGGCGATCCTGGAGCGCGTTCCGGCGTCGACCCTGGGCAACGCCTCCGTTGAAGCCGCCACCATCACAGACGCTGACACCCTCAACACGGTGATTGAAACCGCCGTTGAAAAGAGCAAGGCCTGGGGTGCGCTGTCCGGTGCCGAACGCGCCGAAATCCTGCACCGCGCCGGCGACGTCCTCGAGGCCCGCCGCGCGGAGCTGCTCGAGGTCATGGCCAGCGAAACCGGCAAGACCATCGACCAGGGCGACCCCGAGGTAAGCGAGGCCGTTGACTTCGCCCACTACTACGCGGAATCCGCCCGGAAGCTCGACGACGTCGACGGCGCCACCTTCGTTCCGGCGAAGCTGACCGTCGTCACCCCGCCGTGGAACTTCCCGGTGGCCATCCCCGCCGGTTCCACGCTCGCGGCACTCGCCGCCGGCTCCGCCGTCGTGATCAAGCCCGCCAAACAGGCCTGCCGCAGCGGTGCCGTGATGATCGAAGCCCTGTGGGAGGCCGGCGTCCCGCGCGACGTGCTCACCATGGTGCAGCTGGGCGAACGCGAGCTCGGCCAGCAGCTCATCTCACACCCTGCCGTGGACCGCGTGATCCTCACCGGCGGCTACGAGACCGCTGAACTGTTCCGTTCCTTCCGCAAGGACCTGCCGCTCCTGGCAGAAACCAGCGGCAAGAACGCCATCATCGTCACCCCCAGCGCGGACCTGGACCTCGCCGCGAAGGACGTTGCCTACTCCGCCTTCGGCCACGCCGGCCAGAAGTGCTCCGCGGCCTCCCTGGTGATCCTGGTGGGCTCCGTGGCCACCTCGAAGCGGTTCCGCAACCAGCTGATCGACGCCGTGACCTCCCTGAAGGTGGGTTACCCGCAGGATCCCACCAGCCAGATGGGTCCGATCATTGAACCGGCCAAGGGCAAGCTGCTCAACGCGCTGACCACCCTCGGCGAGGGCGAGAACTGGGCCGTCGAGCCCCGCAAGCTCGATGACAGCGGACGGCTCTGGAGCCCGGGCGTGCGCTACGGCGTCAAGCGCGGATCCTACTTCCACCTCACCGAGTTCTTCGGTCCGGTCCTCGGCGTCATGACCGCGGACACCCTGGAAGAAGCCATCGCCATCCAGAACCAGATCGAGTACGGTCTCACCGCCGGCCTGCACTCCCTCAACACCGATGAACTCGGCGTATGGCTGGACACCATCCAGGCGGGCAACCTCTACATCAACCGCGGCATCACCGGTGCCATCGTGCAGCGCCAGCCGTTCGGCGGCTGGAAGAAGTCGGCGGTTGGCGCCGGCACCAAGGCAGGCGGCCCCAACTACCTCGCCGGCCTCGGTGACTGGACCAGCGCCGAAAGCACGCACGGCGCGGCGGCGGGCATTGCCAACCGCCGGGTGCAGCGGCTCGTGGATGCCGTGAAGGGCGAACTCAGCGCCGCCGACACTGAGGCGCTGGAACGGGCCCTCGGTTCCGACGCCCTCGCCTGGGCGGACGAATTCGGTACCGCCAAGGACGTCTCCAAGCTGAGCGCCGAGCGGAACATCTTCCGTTACCGTGCGCTGCCCGTCACCGTCCGGCTGTCCGACGGCGAACCCCTCCGGGCGCTCGTCCGCACAGTAGCCGCCGGCGTACTTGCCGGCGCGCCGCTCACCGTCTCCTCCGGCGTCGAACTTCCCGCCCAGCTGCGTGCGGTGCTCACCGGACTGGACATCCCCGTAACGGTGGAGGACGACGCCGCGTGGCTGGCATCCGCGGGCCGTCTCGCCGCGGCGGGCAAGCTGTCCGGCGGACGCATCCGCCTGATCGGCGGCTCGGCGTCCGATCTCGCCGAAGCCACCGGCGGCCGTCCGGACCTGGCGATCTACGCCCACGAGGTGACGGAGGCCGGCCGGATCGAGATGCTGCCGTTCCTGCACGAGCAGGCAGTCAGCATCACGGCGCACCGGTTCGGCACGCCCAACCACCTCTCCGATTCACTGATCTAGGACTACCGCATCCAGGACCACCGCACTGCCCTTCGCCGAACCATCCCGGCGAAGGGCAGGGCTAAGGCAAACAGAACGGGCGGGCACCCACCAGGTGCCCGCCCGTTCTATTTGCCTGTTGTTGCCCTAACCCAAATACCAGCCAGGTGGAGCCCATGATGCGGGAACGCTGTGTGCGGAAAAGTCCTCGCAGCGCGTGCACGTGTATGCGACTTCGCCCAGCTTCCGGACGGTGCCGTCCTGGCGGTGCTTGGCGGGCACGAAGGACTCAAGGTAGATGAACTCGTCAGTTCCGCACTTTTCGCAGTTCGGCTGGCCGACGTATTCGGCGTCTACGGTCATGGAGTGGCGGGTATAGCGGGGGTTTGCGGCTGTGGTCACGGCGTACCTATCCCGGACACGGCGGGCGTCCTTGCCAAGCCTGTCCGTTTTCGAAACCTGCATGTTGACAGCCGCTGCATGACCGCAACAGTCACAGCATAGGCCAGCTGCGAACCGTTATCAATCATTTTCCTGCGGAAGCACTGCCCCCGCCTGCCGCCGGACCGTGCCCAACGCCGCTGAAAACGCCGCGGTGACGCGGCGCAGCTTGCTAAACCGGCTTCTTGAGGGTCCTTCCCAAGATGGCCTGGGTCAGGGCGTCGATGACCTCGGCGTTCGCCAGCGGGTTCCTGATCAGTGTGAAGTCGACGTCCCCCACAGGGGGCAACTCGAAGCGGCGGGTGATGATTTTCAGGTCCTCCGGCACCAGCGAGGATGGCATCACGGCCACGCCGATTCCGGCGCGGACGGCTGCCAGCACGCCGCTGATCTGCTTGGTGGTGCACGTGATGCGCCACGTCCGGCCCACGGATTCGAGGGCGTCGATGGCAAGCTTGCGGCTCAGGCTGGGCGCCGGGTAGGCGATCAGCGGGACGGGATGGCCCGGCTCGAGAGCAGTCTGTTCGAGGCCCACCCAGGAAAAGGTGTCGTGCTGGACCACCGTGCCGTCCTTGGCGCCGGCAACCCACTTCACGAAGACGAGGTCCAGCTGGCCGGAATTCAGCCGCTTGTACAGCTGGTCGCTCTGGCCGACCGTGAGTTCGAGGTTGATCTGCGGGTAGATCTGGCGGAACTCGCGCAGGATGCGCGGCAGGCCGGTGATGGCGAGGTCGTCTGCGGTGCCGAAGCGCAGCCGCCCTCGCATGGCGGAGCCGGAAAAGTAGCGGGCGGCGGCATCGTGGGCGGCGAGGATGCTGCGGGCAAAGCCGGCCATGGCGTCGCCGTTGTCCGTGAGCCTGACGTCCCTCGTGTCCCGGCTGATCAGCGTCCGCTTCGCGGCAACCTCGAGTTTGCGGACGTGCTGGCTGACCGTCGGCTGGGCCAGTCCCAGCCGTTCCGCGGCCTTAGTGAAGCTCAGCGTTTCGGCAACGGCGAGGAAGGAGCGCAGCTGCGCCGGATCGAACATGCGTCCTCCTGTGCCGGGAATGTCATTACGATCAGCAATGATACTTATAGGAGCAATACCCTTCCACAATCAGAGCTGGCCGCCATAGCGTTGAGGGCATCCCCGTCGGCCCGCTCACCTGAGGAACCTCTGTGACACCCCCACCGCCGCCCCTGGCCTCCGTCACCCAGCCCGTCGCCGTCGTCAGTGAACGCCTTCCATGGCGGCACACCTTCATCTCACTCCGGGTTCCCAACTTCAGGCTCTTCGCCGCCGGGCACTTCATTGCCGTCATTGCCATCTGGATGCAGCGCATCGCCCAGGACTGGCTGGTGCTCCAGCTCTCGGGCTCGGTGACCGCCGTCGGCATCACGGTGGCGTTGCAGTTCCTGCCCTCGCTTCTGCTGGGGCCGTGGGGCGGAATGGTGGCCGACCGGTTCTCCAAGCGCAGGATCCTCATCCTGTGCCAGTCGGGCGCCGCTGTCCTGGCCGCCGCGCTCGCCGCCCTGGCACTCAGCGGACGGATCGAGGTGTGGCACGTCTACATCATCGCCCTGGTGCTCGGCCTGGTGACCGTGCTGGACCAGCCCGCGCGGCAGGTTTTCGTCCACGAGCTGGTGGGGCCCCGGTTCCTCCGCAACGCCATCAGCGTTAACTCGACGACGTTCCAGCTGGGCGGTCTGATCGGTCCGGCGATCGCCGGGGTGCTGCTGACTGCCGTCGGGGCCGGCTGGGCCTTTGCGGCCAACGCCGCTGCCTGCTGCTCCACGGTGGCCATGCTCCTGCTGCTGCGCCGCGACGAGCTGTTCGTCAGCCCGCCGGCGCCCAAGTCCAAGGGGATGCTGCGCGAGGGGCTGCGGTATGCCCTGAGCAAGCCCACCATCTACTGGCCGTGGCTCATGGTGGGCTTCGTCTCCGTGTTCGCCATGAGCCTGCCGGTGCTGCTCGCCGCCTTCGCGGACCGGGTGTACTTCATTGGCGCAGGCGGTTACGGCATGCTGAATGCCCTCGTGGCACTCGGGGCGCTGGCCGGGGCGGTCGCGTCCACCCGGCGCCGGCAGCTCCGGCTGCGTTCGGTGGTTCTGGCGGCCGGCATGTACGGGCTGATGCTGTGCCTATCCGCCGCCGTCCCCACCCTGCCACTCTTCGGCGCCGCGCTGGTGCTGTCCGGGTTCTGGTGCCTGATGTTCCTCACCGCGTCCAACCAGCTGGTGCAGACCAGCTCCAACATGGGCATCCGGGGCCGCGTGATGAGCCTGTACATCATGGTGCTCATCGGCGGCCAGGCCCTCGGCGGGCCCATGATCGGATTCATCGCCGAGCACCTGGATCCGCACGCGGGGCTTCTGGTGGCCGGAGGGGTGCCGGCGCTCGCGGCGGTGACTGTCGCCGTCGTCCTTGCCCGCAAAGGCGAGCTGACGCTCAAGGTGGACCTGCGGAACCGGCGGGGCCCGCTGCGGGTGGTGCGCCGGGCGGCGTGACGGCAACGGCGGGCTGGTGGAACCGGGCACCCTGAAGGGGCGGATTGGAGCGGCTGACGGGAATCGAACCCGCGTATCGAGCTTGGGAAGCTAGCGCTCTACCATTGAGCTACAGCCGCAGTCGCACCGGAAACTGCCCGGGGCAGAACCTAGCTTAGCGCAGTTGGGCGCCCGCGCCGGCCAACCGGAACCCAAGACCCTTGCGCGTCGGCCAACCGGCCCGGAAGGCCTCCCCGTAACTGTTCGGTAAAGGCCCGGGCGGTGCGCCGCCGTGGGGCGCGCAGATGGCTATTCTGAATCTCGTAAGCTGCGGTACCGGGGAAACGGGCTACGCAAGGCAGACCCGACGTCGGAAAAGGATCCCCATGGCAGGTGCAGAACACGAGGTCCTCGTTGCGCGCGACGCCATGACGGTTTATTCATTCCTCCTGGACGGCCGCAACCTCCCCAGCTGGCAGTCCGGCGTCCGGAGCGCAGGGCTCAGTTCGGGCAGTGCCGGGAGTGTGGGAGCCCGGTACCAGGTGACCATGGACGGACCCCGGGGACGCCCGGTGGCACGCGATTACGAGATCACCCATGCGCGGACCGGCGCCGAAATCCAGTTCCAGGTGGTGGCGGGCCCGTCGTTCCTGCGCGGGGGCTTCTACCTGAGCACCGAAGGCGCCGGAACCCGCGTGCGGTTCGCGCTGGAGGCACCCGCAAAGGGTTTCTGGAGCTTCGTCCGCCCGGCATACCGGGGCCGGCTCCGTGCGGCAGTTGGTCAGCTGGAGCGGCTGCCGGGTGTTATCGAAGAACGCACGATCGCGGACTGAGATTTCCGCTTTCGGCCGGAATGGTATTTTTGAGGGTGTGCTGATCTCTGACCGCGACATTCGTGCCGAAATTGATTCCGAACGGATCGTCCTCGACCCGTACGAGGCCGCGATGGTCCAGCCGTCCTCGGTGGATGTCCGGATTGACCGCTATTTCCGGCTGTTCGACAACCACAAGTACGCCCACATCGACCCCGCCGAAGAGCAGCCCGAGCTGACCCGGCTGGTGGAGGTGGAGGAGGGCGAACCGTTCATCCTGCACCCCGGTGAGTTCGTGCTCGGCTCCACCTACGAAACCGTCACGCTGCCGGACGACATCGCAGCGCGCCTCGAAGGAAAGTCCTCGCTCGGCCGCCTCGGCCTGCTGACGCACTCCACAGCCGGTTTCATCGACCCCGGCTTCTCCGGGCACGTCACGCTGGAACTGTCCAACATGGCCACGCTGCCCATCAAGCTGTGGCCGGGAATGAAGATCGGCCAGCTCTGCTTCTTCCGGCTGTCCTCCGCGGCGGAATACCCCTACGGATCGGGGGAGTACGGCAACCGGTACCAGGGCCAGCGCGGGCCCACCGCGAGCCGCAGCCACCTGAACTTCCACCGCACGGACATTTAGCGGCCGCGTTCTTGCGCTCAGGCCGGGACGGCCTGGGGCCGCGCCGGGCGGGAGAACTTCTTGACCAGCGGTTCGACGTAGCGGGCAGCGAGCGGGCCAAGGACCGCCATAAGCAGGACGTAGGCCGTGGCCAGCGCGGCGAGCTCGTCCGTAACCGCTCCTGACGTCACGGCGAGCCCGGCGATGACAATGGAGAATTCGCCGCGGGCTATCAGGGCCGCTCCTGCACGGAAGCGGCCCGGACGTGCGATGCCTGCCTGCTTGGCGGCCCAGACACCGGTGATGATCTTGGTGGCCGCCGTGAGGACCGCGAGGACAAGCGCCCACCCCAGCACCGGAGGGATGGAGGCGGGGTCCGTATTGAGCCCGAACGCCACGAAGAAGATAGCGGCAAAAAGGTCCCGCAGCGGCTCCAGTATTCGTGTTGCGCTGTGGGCCGTGGCGCCGGAAATCGCGATGCCGAGCATGAAGGCACCCACCGCGGCGGACACCTGCAGCGCGGCCGCCACACCCGATACCAGCAGGGCGGCCCCGAGCAGGTTCAGCAGGAAAACCTCGGAGTTCTCGCTGTGCACGGCTTTGGAAACGTGGTGCCCGTGCCGCAGGGCAACGAGCAGCACCACGGTGACGACTGCCAGCGAGACACCCACGGTCTGCAGGCCGCCCAGGAAGCTGACCCCGGCAAGCGTGGCGGTGAGGATGGGCAGGTAAACCGCCATGGCCAGGTCTTCGAAGACCAGGATGGAGAGGACCACCGGCGTCTCGCGGTTACCGATACGGCCAAGGTCCGTGATGACCTTGGCCGCTATGCCCGACGACGATATATACGTGACGCCGCCCATAACCATGGCGCCGACTACCCCCCACCCCAGAAGGGCAGCCAGGGCGGCGCCGGGAGCGAAATTCAGCACGAAGTCCAGGATGCCGGCCTTCCACGACCTGCGGAGGCCGGTCACGAGTTCCGTTGCCGTATATTCCAGTCCGAGCATAAGCAGGAGCAGGATGACGCCGATCTCACCGGAGAGGTGGGAAAACTCCTTCATGCCGCTCAGCTCCACCACGCCGCCCGCACCGAAGCACAGTCCGCCGACCAAATACAGCGGAATGGGGGACATTCCGATCCGCCCTGCCAGCCTCGCCAACAGGCCGAGGGAGAACACGACTGCCCCCAGTTCGATGAGCGACAGGGCCACGCGGTCCATGAGGGTCAGCCGTTGCGCAGGATATCGGCCGCCGTGTCCAGGCCTTCTTGCGTGCCGACGGCGACCAGCAGGTCACCGGGGTGAAGAACGACGTCGGGACCCGGCGACGGGACCACCTCGCCTTCACGCATGATCGCCACAATGGAAACGCCGCACCGGGTGCGGATGCGGGCTTTGCCCATGGGCTGGTTCTGGAACGGCGAGTCCGCGGCGATGGAGAACTGCCGCGTGGAGATGCCGGGAACCTCCCGGTGGGCCTCGGTCAGGGTCATGGCAATGTGCTGGCCTCCCAGCAGATTGCCCAGGCATGCCGCTTCCTCGCTGGTCAGCGGAATCGAGGCCTGGCAGGTGTCGGGGTCATCCCAGGTGGAGACGAACAGCTCGGTCTGGCCCTCGCGCAGCTCCACCACCCCGATCCGCCGGCCGGATGCAGTCATGAAGTCCTTGCGCCGGCCCAGGCCCGGGAGGTCTGTCTCTTCCATTTGCATACCATCAGCCTAGTCCGCGAACCTGCGATTTCGGTTGGAACTGTGCGCCCTGTGTGGGGCCGCAAGTGTCCGTTCGCACTGGTGCGGGACTTAGGCCTGCGGGACGACGGCGATCTCGGCTTCGCTGGGGGCCTTCACCGGCAGGAGGACCAGCAGGCCGGCGAGCAGCACCACCATGATGCCCAGGATGCCCCACCGCTGCGCTTCCCCCTCGGCCACCAGGGGAGTGGCAACGGTGATGCACAGGGTGAACAGGGCGGGGGCGAGGAAGCTGATGGCGCGGCCGGTGGTCGCGTACAGGCCGAACAGCTCACCGGATTCGCCCTGCGGCGCCAGCCGGGCCAGGTATGCGCGGGAGGAGGACTGGGCAGGGCCCACGAAGAGGCAGAGGAACAGGCCGAACACCCAGAACGTCGTGGCCCCGGACCATGCCATACCGAAGAACGTGTGGCTGTCATTGCCCAGCACCAGGATCACTGTTCCGGCCACCAGCAGGCCGGTGAGGGAACCGATGATCACGGCCTTGGGTCCCACCCTGTCATCCAGGAAGCCCCCGATGATCGCGCCGAGGGCCGCCACGACGTTCCCGAAGATGGCGAAGAAGATGACCTGCGGCAGGGCGAATCCGAAGGTGCCGGCGGCAATTATCCCGCCGAAGGTGAAGACCGCCGCCAGTCCGTCCCGGAAGATGGCGCTGGCCAGGAGGAAGAAGATGGTGTGCGGGCTGGTCCGGTAGATCGCCCTGATCCTGCGGGCCAGCAGCCCGTAGGATGCCAGGAAGCCGAGTCCGGCGGCCCGCTTTGGCTTGGGAAGCTCAGGAACGGCGAACATCACCGGCAGCGCGAAGATGAAGAACCACAGCGCGGAAAACACCGCCACCAGCCGGATGTTGAGGCTGTCCTGGGTTGAGGCGCCGAACCACTCGAAGCTCGGCTGCACGAAGAGCTGCAGCACAATGAGCAGGGCCACGATGCCGCCGAGGTAGCCCATGCCCCAGCCGAACCCGCTGATCTTGCCGATGTTCCGCGGTGTGGAGATCTGGGCCAGCATGGCGTTGTAGTTCACGCCGGCAAACTCAAAGAACACGTTGGCCAGCGCGATCAGGGACACCCCCAAAAGGAGGAACTCGGGCCGCGGAAACACGAAGAAGCACAGTGCCGTCAGGATCGCGACGGCGGCGGTGTTCACTCCCAGCCAGAGCTTGCGGCGGCCTCCGGTATCCGACCGCTGGCCCGTGACGGGCGCCAGCAGGGCGATGGCCACTCCCGCGATGGCCAGCGCGCCGCCGAGCACCGCCGAGGCCCGGTCCTCCCCGCCGAACGCCTGGGACGTCAGGTAGACGGTGAAGACGAACGTCGTCATGACCGCGTTGAACGCTGCGGAGCCCCAATCCCAGGCCGCCCAGGCCAGCACCCGCCCCTTGCTGGAGGACTGGGATCCTGCTTCGAGTTCCGACGGCGGCTGTGTCGCCTCGGGTGCGGCTGCGGAGTTCATAGGCCGATGCTATCCGCCCGTGGCGAACAGGGAGCGAAAACTTTCCCGCAGGCTGGCCAAAACTGCCCTGCGGACTGCCTGAGCGGGGAAACTGTCAGTGGCCCCTTGATAAACTGCATGGACCGAACCCAACGCATGACCGCCAGCTCCAACTTTTGATAACCGAATTCTGACTTTGCGGAGATACCAGTGATCACAGTCCTTGCCGTGCACTTCGCGGTTGCCGCTGTGGCGCCGTTCGTCTTCCGCAAATTCGGCCGGAATTCCTTCTACGCCCTGGCTGCCGTGCCGGCCGGATCATTCATCTGGCTCCTGTCCCAGCACGCCGCCGTCTACGGCACCGGAGCAGTCTCCGGAGGCCACGAAGCCGGGGCAACAGCCGAAACCGTCCCGTGGATTCCCAGCCTTGGCATCGAATTCGCCTTCCGCATGGACGCCCTGGCGTGGGTCATGTCCCTGCTGGTCCTCGGTGTGGGCGCCCTGGTGCTGGTCTACTGCGCACGCTACTTCAAGAACAAGGACAGCTACCTTGGCGGATTCGGCGCGCAGCTGCTGGCGTTCGCCGGGGCCATGTTCGGGCTGGTCACCGCAGATGACCTGCTCATGCTGTTCATCTTCTGGGAACTCACCACCGTCCTGTCCTATCTCCTGATCGGCTATGCGCGGACCAGACTGGCTGCCCGCCGCTCCGCGCTGCAGGCCCTCATGGTCACCACCGCCGGCGGCCTTGCCATGCTCGTCGGCCTGATCATGCTCGGGGCCAGCGCCGGCACCTACCGGATCTCCGCCATCCTCGAACAGGCACCGCAGTTGGTGTCCGGACCGGCCGCGGGAGCCTTGGGCGCCGCCGTCGTCCTGATCCTGGTCGGGGCGGTGACCAAATCCGCGCTGGTCCCCTTCCACTTCTGGCTTCCGGGCGCCATGGCCGCGCCAACGCCCGTGAGCGCCTACCTGCACGCGGCCGCGATGGTGAAGGCCGGCGTGTACGTCGTGGCACGCCTCGCGCCCGGCTTCACCGATACCCCCTACTGGCTGCCGATGGTCCTCGGGCTCGGCCTGGCCACCATGCTCGTGGGCGGCTACCGGGCACTGCGCCAGACGGACATCAAGCTCATCCTGGCCTACGGCACCGTGAGCCAGCTCGGCTTCATCACCATGGTGGTGGGGCTCGGAAAACCCGACGCCGCGCTCGCCGGCCTGGCCATGCTGCTCGCCCACGGGCTCTTCAAGGCCACGCTCTTCCTGGTGGTGGGCATCATCGACCACCAGTCCGGGACACGCGACATCCGCAAGCTCTCCGGCGTTTTCCGCTCCTCCCGGGCCCTCGGCGTGGTGGCCGGCATCGGCGCCGCCTCCATGGCCGGCATCCCGCTGCTGGGCGGCTTCGTGGCGAAGGAATCGGTCCTCGAAGCATTCGTGCACTTCGCCGGCGAGCCGGGATACGGCCCCTGGGGCACCGTGGTGCTTGCGGGCACGGTGGTGGGCTCCGTGCTGACCTTCGCCTACAGCGCCCGTTTCATGTGGGGCGCCTTCGCGGTGAAGCCCGGAGTGGAGCGCACGCCGTTCAAGGCCATCCGGCCCTCCTTCCTGGCGGCGCCGGCAACCCTGAGCGTCCTTACCATCGTGTACGGCCTGTGGCCGGTGCCCGTGGACGCCTGGATCCAGCCGTACGCGGCGCTGTTTGCTGGCGGAACGTCCGACGCCGGCAGCGCGGCAGGCGCCGCAGGGCACCTCGCACTGTGGCACGGGCTGACCCCTGCCCTCGGGCTGACGGCCGTCACCTTCGCCGTCGGCGCTGCAATGTTCTACGGACGCAACCTGGTGGACCGGATCCAGGGCGCCATTCCGGCGTGGATCGACGCCGACCGCGGCTATCAGCTGACCATCGGCGCCCTGGACGACGCCGCCGTCTGGATCACCGGACGCACGCAGCGGGGTTCGTTGTACTTCTACCTGGCCGTGATCCTCAGTGTCGCCTTCGCGCTGCCACTGTCCGCCCTGCTCGTTGCCAACAAGCCGCTCCCCGAAGGGCTGTATTTCGTGGACCCGAACTCGCCGCTGCAGCTGGTGGCGGGTGCGGGCATTGTGATCGGGGCGCTCGCCGCCGTCCGGGCCAACAAGCGGTTCCTCGCCGTGCTCATGGTGTCCGTCACCGGTTACGGCATCGCCCTGATGTTCGCGCTGCAGGGCGCCCCGGACCTTGCCCTGACGCAGATGCTCGTGGAGACCATCATCCTGGTGGCATTCGTGCTGGCCATGCGCAGCCTCCCCGCCGAGCTGCGGGACCGCACCCGTGGCAAATACCGCGTTGTCCGCGTCATCATCGGCCTGTCCTTCGGCGCCACCATGGTCTTCGCCGCCATCCATGCCATGGGCGCGCGCATCGCCACGCCCGTCTCCCTTGAATTCCCGAAGCTGGCCTATGAGGGCGGTGGCGGGCTCAACATCGTCAACGTCACCCTGGTGGACATCCGCGCCTGGGACACCTTCGGCGAGATCTCCGTGCTGGCGCTCGCCGCGACCGGCGTGGCAAGCCTCATCTTCGTCCGCGGCCGCCAGGACCGGCTGCGCACAGCATCCGCCGTGGCCGAGGGGACCGTGGGCCGCCGCCACGGCGTGGACAAATCCTCGCGGGACGGCGCCGCGCTGGCGCTGCGGCGCAAGTTCGCGGGGCCGACGGGGGACCCCTGGCTCGTGGCCGGGCGCACGCTGGCACCGGAGCGCCGCTCCATCATCTTCGAAGTGGTCACCCGGCTGGTTTTCCACTCGATGATCATCTTCTCGCTCTACCTGCTGCTGGCCGGCCACAACCTCCCCGGCGGCGGCTTCGCCGGCGGCCTCATGGCCGGGCTTGCCCTCACCCTGCGGTACCTGGCGGGCGGCCGGTTCGAACTGCACGAAGCCACCCCGATCAACGCCGGCACCCTGCTCGGTATCGGCCTGGCCACGGCCGCGCTGTCCGGGGCCGCCCCGGTTCTGCTGGGCGGACAGGTGTTCCAGAGCGCCATCATCGAGTTCTGGCTGCCGGTCTTCGGCGACATCAAGTTCGTCACCTCCACCATCTTCGACACCGGCGTCTACATCGTGGTGGTGGGCCTGGTCCTGGACGTGCTGCGCAGCCTCGGCGCTGAAATCGACGAGCACTTCGAAGAACGTCCCCTGCAGGCGGACGGACAGGCTGGCGGACAGACGGAAGGGCACGAGGGCGATGAGGCCAGCGAGCCGGTGCCGGCCGGCGCTCCGGCCAGATCAACCCAAGGCGGCGAAGCATGACCGTAAACCTGACCCTGCTCACGGTCATGGGCGCACTCTACGCCTGCGGCATCTACCTGATCCTGGAACGCAGCCTCACCCGGGTGCTGCTGGGGCTGATGCTGCTGGCCAACGCCACCAACCTGCTGATCCTCGCCACCGGCGGCTACGCCGGACTGGCACCGTTCTTCAGCAAGGACACTGACCCCGCCTCCTACAACGACCCCCTGCCGCAGGCACTGATCCTGACCTCCATCGTCATTTCCTTCGCAGTGACGGCCTTCATGCTCGGCATCATCTACAGGACCTGGGTACTTGCCCGCCAAGACGATATCCAGGACGACATCGAGGACCGCCGCGTGGCCGAAACCCCCAGCTTCGACGCGGAGGACGACGCCGTCATCCCGATGGAAACCTCCGAGTTTCCCCTGCCCATGCGCGGACCGGACACCTCCGCCGTGACGGAGCCCTCGGCTCAGCCGGGAGACACAGTGGAAACCGGCGGGCGGACCCTTTTGGCGGAACACGCGGCGCGGGAAGAGAAACCGGGATCGGGCAGCCTCGTCCCCGGCACGGACACGGCCCCAGGCACGGACACAACCACAAACACAGGCACAACGCCGAACACAGACACTGCCCCAAAAACAGACACCGGCACGGACGGAGGCGCGAAGTGAACCTCGCAAGCCTTGCCCCCCTCGCCGTCGTACTTCCCATTCTGGGCGCGGCGCTGACGTTCGTGCTGATCCGGCATTCCCGCGCGCAGCGCGCCGTGAGCATCGGCCTGCTTTCGCTGACCCTGCTGCTGGAGTGCCTGCTCCTGGCGTCCGTCTGGAACGGCGGCACGGCGGCAGTGAACATCGGCGGCTGGGTGCCGCCGTGGGGCATCGTCATGGTGGTGGACCAGTTCTCCTCGCTGATGCTCGTGGTGTCGTCGGCGGTGAGCCTCGCGGTGCTCGTGTACGCCACCGGGCAGGGCATGGCCGACGGCGACCAGGACGCCCCCGTGTCGATCTTCCACCCCACCTACCTGATCCTCGTGGCCGGGGTCTCCAACGCGTTCCTCTCCGGGGACCTGTTCAATCTGTATGTCGGGTTCGAGATCCTGCTGACGGCAAGCTATGTGCTGATGACCCTCGGCGGCACGGGACCGCGCATCCGGGCGGGCGTCACCTACGTGGTGGTCTCGGTGGTGTCCTCGGTGCTGTTCCTGATCGCCATCGCGATGGTCTACGGCGCCACGGGAACCGTCAACATGGCGGACCTGGCCATCAAGCTCGCGGAACTGGACCAGGGCACCAGGACGCTCCTGCACGTCATGCTGCTGGTGGCGTTCGGCATCAAGGCCGCTGTTTTCCCGCTCTCCTTCTGGCTTCCAGACTCGTACCCGACGGCGCCGGCCCCGGTCACGGCCGTGTTCGCCGGCCTGCTGACCAAGGTGGGCGTCTACGCTATGGTCCGCACCGAAACCCTGCTGTTCCCCGGTGACAGCCTCAACACGCCGCTGATGGTGGTGGCGCTGCTGACCATGGTGGTCGGCATCCTGGGTGCGCTCGCCCAAAGCGACATCAAGCGTCTGCTGTCCTTCACCCTGGTCAGCCATATCGGCTACATGGTGTTCGGCCTGGCGATGTCCTCCGTGGCAGGCCTGGCAGCCGCCGTGTTCTATGTGGCGCACCACATCACCATCCAGACCAGCCTCTTCCTGGTCACCGGCCTGATTGAGCGCCGCGGCGGCAGCTCCTCCGTGGACAGGCTCGCCGGGCTGGCCAAACTGTCGCCGCTGCTGGCGCTGCTGTTCTTCGTTCCCGGAATGAACCTGGCCGGCATCCCGCCGTTCTCCGGCTTCCTCGGCAAGCTCGGGCTGATGCAGGCCGGCGTCGCGCTGGGAACGCCGCTGGCCTATGCGCTGGTGATCGGGGGCGTGCTGACCAGCCTCCTCACGCTCCTGGCGGTCGCCCGCGTCTGGAACCGCGCCTTCTGGCGCAAGGCCGAAGACGCGGAGCACCCCGATCCCGTCCTCCTGGCTCCCCCCGTCCCCGAAGGGAGCACCACGCCGGTCCGGCTGCTGCCGCGGACCATGGTGGGCTCCACGCTGGGCCTGGTGGTGCTGGGCGTGGCGCTCACCGTCTTCGCCGGACCGCTCTTCCATGTGGCCGACCAGTCCGCTGCGGCCATGCTGGACAGATCCTCCTATATCCAGGCGGTGCTCGGGGACGGCGTTGCCGCTCCGGCGTTGGCGCTGAGCGGAGGCGAAAAGTGAGCCGGCAAAGAGTGTCCCTGCGGCAGGAACTGCCGCTGCTGGTCTGGCTGGTCATTGTCTGGGGAGCCCTCTGGCAGGACTTCAGCCCGGGCAACCTGCTTTTCGGCGCCCTGCTGGCAATCGCGGTAGCGCGCCTGTTCTACCTGCCGCCAGTGGAGCTGAGCGGACGCTTCAACGTGCTGCGGGCCGTTCCGTTTGCGGTGGTGTTCCTCGGCCGGGTCGTGGCCGCCAGCTGCCAGGTGTTCTACCTGGCGATGACCCAGGGGCCCAAGGTGACCAACGCCGTCGTCGCCGTTCCGTTGCGGAGCCATTCGGACCTGATGGTGACGGCGACCGGCCACGTGATCTCCCTGATCCCGGGGTCCCTGGTCGTAGAGGTGGACAGATCCACGTCCACGCTCTACATCCACGGACTGAATGTCCGCACCGGCGAGGACGTCCTCAAATTGCGCAAGGAAGTCCGGGACACCGAGGCGGGGCTCATCCGGATCATGGGAACCAAGGACGAGCTTGCCGCCCTCAACCAGGAGGCTGGCAACCAGGAGGCTGCCGCATGATGGAACTGGTCCTCACGGTCACGGCCGTGGCGCTCGCCCTCGCCGCCGCGGGAGCGATCATCCGCATCGCCCGCGGCCCCTCGCTGCTGGACCGGGTCCTTGCCGCGGACGTGCTGCTGGCCATCCTGGGCGCGGCGCTGTGCATCGACATGGCCGTGAACCGTCACCTGAACAACCTGATGCTGGTGGTTGGCATCTCCATTATCGGGTTCATCGGCTCGGTGACCGTGGCCCGCTTCGTGGCCGACAGGCGGGAGCAGCCCAATGAGTCCTGAACCCAATGCCGTGGATACCGTGATCGACGCTGTTTCAGCCGTGTTCATGGTGGTGGGAGCCCTGATGTCCCTCGCCGCCGCGATCGGCCTGCTGCGCTTTCCCGACCTCATGAGCCGCATGCACGCGGCCACCAAGCCGCAGGTGCTGGGGCTGTTCCTGCTGCTCGCCGCGGTGGGGCTGCAGCTGCGGACCTGGTGGGTGTGGCCGGTGCTGCTCGTGGCCTGGATCTTCCAGCTGCTCACGGTGCCCGTCTCGGCCCACATGGTTGGCCGTGCCGGCTACCGCACCAAGCACCTCCACAAGGAGCTGCTCAGCACCGACGAGCTGGAGGCCGTGGTGCTCAAGGCCGCCAAGGCGGCCCGGAAGTCGGACACGGACGACGGCGGCAGCCGCACCGATTAACCCTTAACACGCCGGGGCCCTGTCTGCTGTTGCAGGCAGGGCCCCGGTTGTGTGGTGCGGGTGGTTGGGTTAGCGGGTGGCGACTGTTCCGGTTGCGGTACCACCGCGGCTGGATTGGACCAGGACGCTGGTGATCTGGTGGTCCCTGAGCCCTGGCTTGGCCCGGTAGGACCAGTTGCCGAGGGTGTCGGCCTGGGCGGTGCCGATCTTGGTGCCTTGGTAGCCGGGTGTGTTGTCGTAGATGACCACGGTGGTGGCCGGGATCAGGACGGCGGTGTTGCCTGCCAGGGTTGAGGTGCCGGTGATCCGCAGTTCAGTGCCGAGGCGGTGGCGGGAGCCGGCGACCGTGACGGTGTCGGTCTGGACGGTGAGGTCCACGGTGGCAGGGGCGCTGCCGATGCCGTTGGCGTCCGTGACGATCAGCTGGAGCTTGATTGGGTCGTTGGCCGGGGCGGTCAGGGGTGCGGTGTCGGTGCTCTTGGCGTAGTAGGGGACGGTGATGGTGGGTTTGGCGGCGGTGTCGCTGGAGAAGGTGACGGTGGGTCCGCTGACCTGGGTCCATTTGTAGCTGGCGGCGCCGGTGGAGGTGCTGCCGTCGAGCTGGACGGTTCCGCCGCGGGTGACGGTGGTGGTTGCCGCGGTGGCCACGGCGGTGGTTTCCTGGGGTTCGCCGGGGGCGGGGCCGCTGCCGGTGTCGACGATGGGGCCGGGGTCCGGGGCGGGGTTGAGCGGGTCGAGTCCGGCCGGGGACGCTGCGCCGCCGGAGATTGTGACGGGCAGGGAGGCGGTGCCGCCTTCTGCTGTCTTGACCGTGACGGTGGCCGGGGGTGCCTGCACGGCGAAGGACTTTTCGGCTGCTGTGCCCTCGGTGGCGGGTGCTTCGAGGGTTCCGAGGCCGTTGACGGTCAGCGGGTAGCCGACGGTGGAGACCGCGCCGACGGTCAGGTTGGTTCCGTCGTAGAGGGCCTTGGTGATCATGACGCCGCTGGGCTTGGTGACGGTGATCTGGCTGCTGCTGGCGGGTTTGTCGCCGATGTTGGTGACTTTGACGGTGCTGGGCGCGGTTCCGGTGAACTGGATGCGGGCGTAGTAGCGGCCGGTGTCGGGGTCGCTGAGCATGGGGGTGGTGTCGAAAGTTCCGTCCTGGCCGTCGACCTGGAGCTGGGCGCCGTTGCCGCTGCTGGCAAACACGTCGATCATGGTCCCGTTCAGGACGGCGCTGTCGCCGTTGACGCCCTGGTTGGTGGAGATTTTGCCCATCAGGGAGAACTGGTCTGTTTCCAGGGCCAGGCCGCCGCCGGTGAGGGAGAACTTGTTGTAGTTGAAGGGGCTGCCGGTGACGGTGTGGTCCTGGGCGGGGTCGCCGAGGTAGCCGTCGGGTGCTGCGGGGGCGGTGGCCGGGTCCCATTTGAGGAACGGGCCGATGTTGCTTTTCAGGGCGGTGGTGAAGTTGCCGATGGCCGGGGAGATGTCTTCGACGAGTTTGCCGTCGCCGGCATCGTCGGTGTCGATGGTCATGGTGCCGTAGGGGTGCTGGAACGTCAGGGTGGTGTTCGCGGGTGCGCCCTTGACGACGACGCGCTGGCGGCCGAAGACGACCTGGTCGCCCTGGGTGACGGTGTTGGCGAACGCGGCTTCGAGGCCGAGGACCAGGACGGCGCGGCCGCCGCCGGGAAGGTCCAGTTCGGATCCGGCAAGCATGTAGAACGCCTCGTCGGGGAAGTTGTCCGGGAAGGAGATGGGGGCGGTTTCGTCCGGGATGTCCCCTGGCAGGAAGCCGCAGAGCGGGTTTTCCCCGTTGAGGCAGAGCTCGAGGCGGGTCTTGTTGCTGTCCTCGTACCAAGACGGGAAGCCGTATTCGGTGTTGACGGGTCCGACGGCGGTCAGCCCGCCGGAGTTTGTCTGGGTCACCTCGGTGGCGGCCAGTGAGGTGCCGGCACCCGTGGCTGCGAGCAGCAGGGCGGTCGCGGCCGCGATTCCGCGGCGCCGGGACGCGGGGCGCGGGGCCAGATGTCGCGGTGCCAGCCGCTGGGCCGACAGGAAATGCGGTGTGGATACCATTTTGTCTCCTCAGAAAGACGCTGATGGCATCCACTAAAAACAGCGGTGGTTGGAAAAACGTTCGGCTTCCAGCTTGGAAAAACCTTGAGAATCAAGACTTTCTCAAGCGGAGTGGGGGACCAGGTTGCCCTGCCTAAGGACTGCAGGACGGCCCGGGGCCCGGCCATGCCCCGGGAAGGGACTCCCGGCAACCCACCCGATGTTGGGGGGGCCGGGCACCGAACCGGGGCCGGCGGCCCTGTGCAGTCCTGCCGGCGCGGCGGCCTAGACGATGTCCTGGCTCTTGGCGAAGCGGGTGATGGCCCGCTGCGTGCCGCGGTTGGCCAGGACCTGGATCACGGCGCTCACGGACGCGGAGACGAGGGCGAACGTCAGGGCAGTGCGCAGCGTGGTGGGGACGTCATCCTTGTCGCCCTTGGGGGGCTTCTTTCCCGTGACCTTTTCCCAGATGGTATCGACGGCCTTGGTGCCGGCGAAGCCCGCCAGCAGGCTGATGCCGGTGCCAAGCAGTTTGATGAAGAAACTCATTCCGGAACTCCTCGCGAGATGAACACTGGTCTTTCCCTAGCCTATCGGCATGAAGCGTCAGCCCAGCCGCATGGAACGGTGGATTTCCCGCAGCGCCTCCACCACGAGGCGGTGATCGGCCACCTGCGGCAGGCCGGACACCGTGACCACGGCCACCGCACCCACATCCCGCACATAGACGGGAAAGGCTCCGCCGTGGGCGGCGTAGGTGGACTGGTCGAACCAGGCGTTGTCCTCGATCCGTCCGCCGCCGGCCCTGCCCCGCAGGCCCACCAGCAGCGACGGCTCCTCGTAGCGCAGGGCAGTCCGCTGCTTGGCCCGCACCCAGCCCTCGTTGTCCGGGGTGGCACCCTCGAGCGCCACATGGAAGAGGACCTGTTCGCCCTTGGTGATGTCGATGGCGATGGGCAGGTTCTCTTCCTTGCCGCGCTCCACCAGTTCCAGGCCGAGCGCCAGGGCATCGTCCTTGGTGAACCGGGGAAACTGCAGTTCGGCGATCTCACCCTCGATCTGGCCGATCATGGCTGCCAGGGATTCCGCCGGCTGTTCCTCGGCGGAGTCGGGGTCAAAGGCGGGCAGGGCAGCGGCGCCGGAGTCCTGTTGCGTCATGGCCCCAATGTACTCCGCGGGGCCGTCCCGGCGGCGCAGGGAACCTCCCGGATTGTGACGGCGGCCCCGGGATTCCGGGGACGCCGGGGTGTAAACTGAACCAGCCCACAAGGGCAGATTTATCACGACAGGGGAGCGCCGACGTCGGGATGCAAAGGCAGCAGCCAGCGCAACCGCGGATGGGCGCTGAGAGTGCGGACCGCCGCAGACCCTCGAACCTGATCCGGCTAGTACCGGCGCAAGGGAGTCGAGTTCTCAGAGTGCCCGGCAGCAGATGGCCCAGCCACCGGCAGCCGGGGTAACGCTTTCCCCTCCTGTTCCTCAGGAGGACCATCATGACAACTGCAGCAATCAAGAAGACCGGCTACAACTGGCGCGTGGCCGACATCGTGGTGGCGGCGCTCATCGCCGTCGCCGGAGGCGTGATCTTCTGGGCCTGGTCCCAGGGCGCCAACGTCATCTCCACTCCCGTGAACGCCGTCTACCCGCCCCTGACCGGCCTGTACGCCGGCGGCTGGATGATCCCGGCGGTCCTGGGCATGCTCATCATCCGCAAGCCCGGCGCGGCCCTGTTCTGCGAAACGGTGGCGGCCACCGGCGAACTCCTGATGGGCTCGCAGTACGGCACCACGGTGCTGATCTCCGGCCTCCTGCAGGGCCTGGGCGCGGAACTCGTGTTCGCCGCCTTCCGGTACAAGAAGTTCAACCTCCCTGTTGCGCTCCTCGCCGGAGCCGGCGCCGGGCTGTTCTGCGGCCTCAACGACTCGTTCGCGCCGTGGGGCTGGAACATCGCGTACGCCGCAGGTGACAAGTTCGCGTACATCGTGTTCTGCGCCATCTCCGGCGCGGTCATCGCAGGCGCCCTGTCCTGGATCGCCACCCGCGGCCTGGCCAAGACCGGCGTGCTGAGCTCCTTCGCTTCCCGCAAGGCAGCCACGGAGCCCGTCTTCAACTGATGCCCGCTTCCCACGACGGCGGCGTCCGCCCCGCCGCGGTACATGCCCGCGGCTGGGGCTGGCGCCACGCCGGCCGCACCAAACCCGCCGTCCAGGCGCTCGACCTGGACATCCGCCCCGGTGAGCGTGTCCTGCTGCTTGGCCCTTCCGGGGCCGGCAAGTCCACGCTGCTCCATGCCCTTGCCGGTGTGCTGGGGGACAGTGACGCGGACGGCTCTTCCGACGGCGCCGACGGCGCGGCGGACCAGGACGACGCCGACGAGAGCGGCGAGCTGCTCATCGACGGCGCGCCCCCGCGCGCGCAGCGCGGCCGGGCCGGACTCATGCAGCAGGACCCGGAAACCCAGGTGGTGCTCTCCCGGCTCGGCGACGACGTCGCCTTCGGCGCCGAAAACCTCTCGGTGCCCCGCGATGAAATCTGGCGCCGGGTGCATGAGGCGCTGGACGACGTCGGACTGTCCCACCTGCCGCTGAACCACCCGACGTCGGCCCTGTCCGGCGGGCAGAAGCAGCGACTGGCGCTCGCCGGCATCCTGGCCATGCGCCCGGGACTGATCCTGCTGGACGAACCGACCGCGAACCTCGACCCGGCGGGCGTCCTGGAGGTCCGGGACGCGGTGGGCCGCTGCCTCGACAAGACCGGCGCCACCCTGGTGGTGGTGGAGCACCGGGTCGCCGCGTGGAAAGACCTGGTGGACCGGATCGTGGTCCTGCAGCCGGGCTCCGCCGCGAACGGTGCAGTGCTGATCGACGGGACTCCGGACGAGGTCCTCGAACAGGCGCGGGGGATGCTCACCGCTGCCGGCGTCTGGGTCCCGGGCTACGTTCCGGAAACCCGGCGCCGCTTGGCCAGGATTGTCCCGCCGTCCTCCGCTGGGAACATTCCCGGCATTGACGGCGGCCAGATTAACGCCGGTCAGCTGCTGCTGGCCGCGGAAAAGCTCGCGGTGTCCAGGGAACGGCCCCGCCGCCGTGGCTTCCGTTCCCTGCCGCCGGTGCCGGTCCTGCAGGACGTCACGGCACAGGTCCGGGCCGGCGAGGCGCTGACCGTGACGGGCCCCAATGGCGCCGGCAAATCCACCTTCGCACTGACCCTGGCCGGGCTATTGCCGCCGGTGGACGGAATGGTTTCCGCTACGGTTGAGCTGAGCGGCGGCGCCGGCATTGACCCCTACAAATGGAAGGCCAACCAGCTGATCTCCCGGATCGGCACGGTGTTCCAGGAACCCGAGCACCAGTTCGTCACCGGCCGCGTCCTGGACGAGCTGCAGTTCGGGCCGCGCCATCTGGGCCACGGGGAAGAGCGCGTCGACGAGCTGCTGGAACGTCTGCGCCTCACCCATCTGGTGGACGCCAACCCGTACACCCTGTCCGGCGGGGAAAAGCGGCGGCTGTCCGTGGCCACCGTCCTGGCGGCGCATCCGCAGGTGCTGGTCCTGGACGAGCCCACCTTCGGCCAGGATGCCAACACCTGGGCGGAGCTCGCCTCGTTCCTGTCCGAACTCCTCGACGCCGGCACGGCCGTGGTGTCCGTGACCCACGACGAGGAGTTCACCCATGTCCTCGGCGGCACTGAGCTGCGGCTGGGCTCCGGCGACCGGCCCGAGCCGGGACCCGCGGGGTCCAGCCCGGCGAGATCGGAACAGGCGGCGACATGAGGGAAGTACTGACACTCGCCGGAAACCAGGCCGTGCTGACGCGCGCCAATCCGCTGGCCAAATTCGCTGCGGTCTTCCTCATCACCCTGGCGCTGGCGCTTTCCATTGACTGGATGTCCGCCTCGGTGGCCCTCGTGTGCGAACTGCTGGTGTTTCCTCTGGCCGGCCTGACATTTTCACTGCTGTGGCAGCGCGGCTGGCCGTTGATCCTTGCGGCCGCAGTGGGCGGCTGGAGCACCTCCATCCTGGCGCCGGACAGCGGAAGGATACTGCTCGACGTCGGCCTTTGGTCCATGAGCGAAGGTTCCCTGCAGCTGGGGCTGGGTTTCCTGCTGCGGGGCCTGGCCATCGCCCTGCCCGCGGTGCTGCTCATGAGCTGCACGGATCCCACCGACCTGGCGGACGCCCTGGCGCAGAAGGCGCGGCTGCCGCACCGCTTTGTGCTGGGGACGCTGGCAGCCATGCGGCTGGTCGGGCTGATGGCCGAGGAATGGCAGACGATCGGCATGGCCCGGCGTGCCCGCGGCGTCGGGTCCCGCGGCAATCCCTGGCAGCGGATGCGGGCCACCCTGGGGCAGAGCTTCGGCCTCCTGGTCCAGGCCATCCGCCGCGCCACCCGCCTTGCCGTCACCATGGAGGCCCGCGGCTTCGGCGGTGCCAGCCGGACCTGGGCGCGGGTGTCCACCTACAGCGTGCTGGACGTCTGGGTGGTGCTGGGCGGAGTCCTCATCGCCGGCGGCGCCGTGGCGGCCGCTCTGTGGGCCGGAACGTGGCACATGGTCTGGCTGGAGGGTTCCTAACCCGCATGGTTCCTAGGGCGCAGGCCGCGCCATGCGGAGCTCCGGCAGCCCTTCCCAATCCTCGATGGTGTCCCTGGCGCCGGTGAAGGCGAAGCCGTTGCGCTGGTAGAAGGCCTGGGCACGCGGGTTGTCCTCGGCGACCCACAGTGCCGCAGCTTCGTGCCCAATCGTGGCATCAAGCAGTGCCTGGCCCAGCCCCCTGCCCTGGTGGGAGGCGAGGAGATAGATGCCCCAGAGCTCGGTTTGCTCCCGCACACCGTCCTCGGGCGGAAGCGAGCCGGCAAACCCCACCAGCCTCCCGCCGTCGACCGCCACAAAGTGCCGGGCCGCATGCGGGCCGGCCAGGAGGTGGCGCCACATGGCCAGCCGCCCTTCAACTCCCTGGCCCGCCATAAAGCCGGGTGACAGCAGGTGTGCGTAGGTCTCGCGCCATTCCAGGTGCAGCCGGGCCAGCGCCTCGGCGTCTTCCGCCGCGGCCGGGCGGATGCTGCAGGCCGCGTCCATGGTGCCTGACGTTCTCAGATGCACGAGTGGTCGTAGTCGAAGCTGCCGGCCACGAACTGGATGAGGACCACCTGGCCGCCGGCGATAAGGGGCGCCGCGGAACACATGTCCCTGGCGTGGGCAGCGGAGCGGGCACCGGCAAGCCAGCTGGGCAGCGAGTAGAGGCTGCTGGCCGTTCCCACCTCACCGACAATCTGTGCCCACTGCCGGGCCGCGGAGTAGATGCCGACTCTGGCGCCGATGCTGTGGAAGAAATCAGTCATGCCCTCGAGATCCGCCCGGTTGGCATTCCTGTCGCCTGACCAGGTGTTGCCCGTCTCCACGTCCAGCCACCAGAGGTAGGTCTCAGGGTCGTCGACGGTGCGGAGGTAGGCGTCGTCGAAGGCTTTCGCATACCCGTACATGTAGGCGCACGCCGCGTCCTCCTTCCCCTCGCACGTGCCGTAGGGGTTGGCAACGACCTTGCCGCCATACTCGTTGTTCGTCGGCCACCAGGAGCCCCGCAGCCCGGGATTGGCGGTGTTCACGTAGAGCGCCACACGTGGCTGGCCGGTCCCGCCCTCCGCATCCTCTGCCCAATCAAGCTGCTCGTGGAGGCAGGGATTCGTGGTGTTGGCAAGACCATTGTTGACTCCGACAATCGCGAACGCAGGGTCATCCGGCAGGGCGCCGTTGCACTGCGGCCAGGAAACATCATTGCCCAGTTCGGTATCGTCACTACCTGGCGGGGCTTCGTGAGCTGGCTGCGCGGTGTTGTTTGGCTGGGCCGTGTTGCCGGGCTGCGCAGTGTTGCCTGGCTGCGCGGTGGACGCCTTAGGAGACGCCTGAGTGACCGCGGACTCGGGTGCCGGGAACGTGCCGTCGTCGAGCCGTGGTCCCGGGATAAAGCCCACAGCTGCCGCGACCACGAAGGACACCAGTGCGGAAGCGCGGCGCCCGGCGGGGTGCTTCCTCCGCAAAATGCGGGAGCTGAAAATGGACACGGCGGCCTCCGTTCCCTCATGGCCGCAACACGTACCGTTAGCTTGCTCCGGGAAGTATGCCAGGGTCAAGGCGCGGGCGGCACTTGACGAAGTTGCGGAGGCCTTCACGGATCCTGTCACGAGGTTTTGGCGCGTTATGGAATGTTTATGCATGTAACGGGTAAATCAAGGCCCGACAGAACCCCCGGGGAGGGCAAAAGGCGACGAAATAACTCACATCTGATATATTTTTCCCATGACTCAACAGACCGCTGAACATGTCGGCATTCTGCTCCGCGACGCCCGCAGCCAGAAGGGGTGGACCCAGGGCCAGCTGGCCGCGGAACTCGGCACCAGCCAGAGTGCCGTCGCGCGCATGGAACAGGGAAAGCAAAACCTGAGCCTGAAAATGATCCAGCGACTCGAGGCGATCTTTGGCCGCAGCATCGTCCAGCTCGGCAAGACACAGATGACCCACCTCCGCGTGGAGGGCGGCCGGACGCTCTCCGGCTCCGTGGACGTTAACACCAGCAAGAACGCCGGTGTTGCACTGCTCTGCGCCAGTCTGATTAACCGCGGCACCACCACGCTGCGCCGGCTGGCCCGCATCGAGGAAGTGAACCGCATCGTCGAGGTGCTGAGCAGCATCGGCGTCGAATGCACGTGGCTTAACGACAACGACCTCCGCCTCCGCCGGCCCGCAGACCTGGATTTGGAATCCATGGACGTCGAGGCGGCACGCCGTACCCGCAGCGTCATCATGCTGCTGGGCCCGCTGCTGGATGAGACCGACGAATACCGGCTGCCCTACGCCGGCGGCTGCGATCTGGGCATCCGCACCGTGGAGCCGCACATGCAGGCCCTGCGGCAGTTCGGCTTGTCCGTGGAGGCCAGCTCAGGCTTCTACAGCGTGCAGGCGCCCCCGACCGATGAACTTGACCGGTCCTTTGTGCTGACCGAGCGTGGCGACACCGTGACCGAGAACGCCATCATGGCCGCCGCCCACCGCTGCGGCACCACCGTCATCCGCAACGCCAGCCCCAACTACATGGTCCAGGACCTGTGCTTCTACCTGCAGCGCCTGGGCGTGGAGATCGACGGCGTCGGGACCACCACGCTGAAGATCACCGGCAAACCGGCCATCGACGTCGACATCGAATACTTCCCCTCGGAAGACCCCATCGAGGCGATGAGCCTGATCACCGCCGGCGTCGTCACCAACTCCGAGGTGACCATCCGCCGCGTGCCCATCGAATTCATGGAGATCGAGCTGGCCACGCTGGAACAGATGGGCCAGCGGCTGGAGGTCTCCGGGGAGTACATGGCCCGCAACGGCCGAACCCGGCTCGTTGACGTGACCACCAAGCCCTCCGAGCTGCGCGCACCGGAGGACAAGATCCACCCGATGCCGTTCCCGGGCCTGAACATCGACAACCTGCCGTTCTTCGCGGTGATCGCCGGAAACGCCGAAGGCCAGACCATGATCCACGACTGGGTCTACGAGAACCGCGCGATCTACCTGACCGAGCTGAACAAGCTGGGGGCCCGCGTGCAGCTGCTGGACCCGCACCGGATCTACGTCAACGGCCCCACGCGCTGGCGCGCCGCAGAGGTGGGCTGCCCGCCCGCGCTGCGTCCGGCCGCCTGCCTGCTGCTGGCCATGCTTGCGGCCCGCGGCGTCTCCGAGCTGCGCAATATCTACGTCATCGAGCGCGGCTACGAGGACCTTGCAGAGCGCCTCAACACCATCGGCGCCAAGATCGAGTACTTCCAGGACTGACGCTCCTCCCGGCGCGAACGTACACTTGTGGCCCTTGGGAAGCGTTTTCCAAGGGCCACAAGTGTACGTTCGCGCTTCGTCATGTCCGGGACGTTTCGGCTGGTCTGGCGCACAATGTAGGCATGCGGACTTTTGGCGTGGAGGAAGAGCTCCTGATCGTTGATCCGGACAGCGGGGAACCGCTGGCGCTCGCCGATGCCCTGCTGGCGGGCCGCAAACTCGCCGCCGACGAGGCCCCTGGGCGGCCCCTGCTGCTGAAGAAAAAGGCCGGCACCAAGTTCGACGACGACGAAATGGGCTTGAGTGCCGAACTCAAGCTTGAGCAGATCGAGACACAGACCCGCCCGTGCCTGGACCACGCCGAACTGCTGCGCCAGATCCGTGCCGGTCGCTCCCTGGCGGATGAGGCGGCGCAGGCCCACGGCGCCAGGATCGCCGCCCTGGCCACCTCGCCGCTGGCACTGTCCAGCCACACCACACCGGACCCGCGCTACGCCAGAATGCTGGAGCGGTTCGGACTGACCGCGCAGGAGCAGCTCACCTGCGGCTTCCACGTCCACACATACATCGAGTCACCGGACGAAGGCGTTGCAGTGCTGGACAGGATCCGGGACAAGCTGGCCGTCCTGATCGCGCTCAGCGCAAACTCACCGTTCTGGAACGGTGTTGCCACCGGATTCGAAAGCTACCGGACGCAGGCCTGGAACCGCTGGCCGTCGTCGGGCCCGTCTGCCATCTTCGGCAACGTGTCCACATACCGCCGGGTGGTGTCCCGCCTGCTGGAGACTGGCGTGGTGCTCGACGAGGGCATGATCTATTTTGACGCCCGCCTCTCCCGGAACCACCCCACCGTGGAGGTCCGGGTGGCGGACGTCTGCCTCCGCGCCGAGGATGCCGCGCTGATCGCCGTCCTGGTCCGCGCGCTCGTGGAATCTGCGTGCCGGGAATGGCGGGAGGGCGTGGAGCCCGCGCCCGTACCCACGGTGCTGCTGCGGATGGCCGCGTGGCAGGCAAGCAACTTCGGACTGCGCGGTGACCTGCTTGACTTCGGCAGCTTCCGGCCGGCGCCGGCCGCGGACGTGGTGCGCTCGCTGGTCGATTACCTGGAGCCGGTGCTGGCCGAGACCGGTGAGCTGGACCTGGTCCGGCAGGGCGTCGCAGAGATCTTCGCGCGCGGCACCGGCGCTGCGGAGCAGCGCAGCACACGCCAAGTGGTTCTGGACAAAGCAGACCCCGACGACGGCGGGCTGGGTGCCGTCGTCGCGCACGCCGTGCGGGCGACGCTGAAGGGAACCGTAGGGTACGTGGATCCCGACGACGAGGACATTCCGGAACTGCTGCGCGTCCGCCAGCTCTGATCCCACCCGCCCTCCAACCACCAAGCACAGAGCGCGAACGTACACTTGCGGCCCCTGTACGCGCGTTTTTTGGGGCCACAACTGTACGTTCGCGCTGGTGGAACGGGCATGTTTCCGATGGTCATTTTCCGGTAAACCACCTGAAATGTCCGCTGGTTAGTGTGGTGGCATCACAGGAGTCGCACGGGGGAAGGACCGGGACCATGCGCGTAGGAATCATCAGGGAGTTGACCACCAGCGACCGCCGGGTGCTCAACTCGCACGGGAAGCTGCTCCGCGAGACCTTCGGCTTCGACGTGACCACGCGGTGTATCCCGGACCAGCCCTCCGGAGTCCATGACCCCGACTCGTTGCAGCGTGCGGTGCCCAAAGTGGTGGAGCTCGCGCTGGAGATGGCCTCGGACGTAGACGCGCTGGTCATCAGCTGCGCCGCCGATCCCGGCCTGCCGGAGGTGCGGGCGCTGCTGAACATCCCCGTGATCGGTGCGGGCTCGGCGGCTGCTGCAGCGGCCCTTGCCTTCGGCGGCCGGGTGGGCGTGCTCGGCCTTAAGCACTCGGTGCCCGGGCCCATTTCCGATGCCCTGGGTGACCGCATGCTCTTGATCGACGGCGCCGAGAGCGTGGAGACGCCCGACGGTTTCCTGCTGCCGACCGGCATCTTCGACGCGCTCGCGGCCGCCCACATGCTCGTGGACGCCGGAGCCGACGTCATTCTGGAGGCCAGCACCGGGCTGACGAGCATCGGCATGGCGGACGTCCTGCGGCGCAGGCTGGGGATTCCCGTCATCGATCCCGTCACGGCTGCCGGCTCCATGCTCATCTCCGCGGTGGCTTTCCGCGAACTGCAGTCCGTCTGAAACCGGGCCGCCGGAGTCAGGAGCTCCCTGGAACGGCCGGCCGCGGGAACCTGCTTCGGAGAGTGCCCCAGCCGCGCCGGCTTACCATGCCCACGGCGCGGGTGCACAGCGCCCAGTAGGCCACCCCGGCCACGAGCGATGCGGCCACGGCAAGCGCCGGGCTGGTGCCGGCCAGGAGCGGGTACACCAGCCAGTGCACGAGGTACGCATAGAGGGAAGCGCTGGCCAGGAGCACCGTCAGGCGCTGCAGCCCCCTGGGAACGGGGATGGCGGGCAGCCACGTGAGCAGCAGGAGGCCGGCAGCGAGGGTCAGCTCCCGATTCGTGTCCCCGAAGAAGCAGCCGGGAACCGTGAGGACCGCAAGGAGCGACACCACGCAGCGCTGAAGCGCGGTCCGGGACCGGGCGACGGCCCAGCCAAGAACGAAAAGCCACAGTGTGGGTGACGGGTGGGGAATGCCGGGATCAACGATGTCGTAGCGGGAGAGCAGGGCCAGGCCGGTGAGGGCAAGCGGAAAGAGCAGCGGGAACCGCCGCTCCGCCCGGTCCACCCAGGGAATGGCCAACAGGGCCGCCATACCCAGCAGGATGTAGACCAGCACCTCGATGAACCAGAAGTGCCACTGCGTGGTCACCTCTTCGGGACCGACAACGGAGTTCAGCAGCAGGATATTGGCCAGGGTGTACTTGTCGGTCAGCAGGTACGCCACGCCGATGAACGCAATGCTGGGCAGCGCCACCCGTGCCAGGCTGCTGAGCTGGCGCCTGAGCCGCGGGAGCCGTTCCCCGCCAAGCTGGAACCGGGCGAAGTTGTACCCGGCCACGGCCATGAGCACGTGCGCCATCCCCGGCCAGGTCAGCAGCCCGACGTGGGTGCTGACGATGAGCACAATCGCCACGGCCCGGAGCACGATGCTGGTCTCAAGCGGGGCAAAGAACCGCCGCATCCTGCCGGCGGCTTTCCGGCCCTGTTGCTGTTCCAGGTCCCGGACCGGCGTCACGTGCCAGTCGGAGGGGAGGCGGCCCAGCAACTGTTCCAGCCTGACGGAGGTGGCCACGTAGGACAGCGAGTCACCGCCGAGCGAGACGAACGTGTCGCCGTCGGCGATGTCCTCACACTCCAGGGTTTCCCGGAAGATCCGCCGCACGTCGTCGACCGCGGGGGAGCCGCCGTTATCCCGGCCGTCCGGCGCTGCTTTCGCCGATGCTGCTTTCGCCGATGCTGCTTTGGACGGCGTTGCTTTGGGCACTGCCCGGGTTGAGAGGGCAAGAACCGCCGGATAGTCCACCTTCCCGGTGGCCAGGCGGGGGAGATGTTCGACGGCGTGCAGCTCCAGTGCCGCACGGGGCAGCCCGATGCCCTGGGCGAGGACCTTGGCCAGCAGTTGCGTGTCGTGGCTGCCCTCGACCGCCACGACGAGCCCCTGGTCGGTGCCCGCACTGGCCGCCGCAACGCCGAGGTCGGCCAGGATGCGCTCCACCTGGCCCAGGTCCACGCGGAGCCCGACGATTTTGACGAACCGGCTGCGCCGCCCCACCACTTCATAGACGCCTGCCGGATGCAGCCTGGCCAGGTCGCCGGTGCGGAGTTCGTGGACCGTGCGTCCGGCGCCCAGATCCTCCGGGGTTTCCGCGTAGCCGAGCATCACGTTGGGCCCGGTGTAGACGAGTTCGCCGTGCTCCAGGCCGGAGACCGGCTCGATCCGGAATGCGCCGCCCGGCACCGGGACGCCGATGGCGCCGGGGTGCTCGGCAGCCAGCCCGGGAGGAAGATAGGCCATCCGGGCCGTGGCCTCGGTCTGGCCGTACATCACGAACAGTTCCCAGCCCTTCCGGCGGCCGAGTTCGGCATAGCTCCGTACGCGGTCCGGGGCGAGCCGGCCTCCGGCCTGCGTGACATACCGCAGTGAGGGCAGGTCCATTCCGTCAAAGCCCACACGTTCCAGCAGTTCAAAGGTGTAGGGCACGGCTGCGAACGCCGTGGCCTCGCGGGCACGGAAAAGCTCCCAGAAGCAGGGGTCAACAACGGAAAGGTCGGTGAGCACCAGGCCCGCGCCCCGCAGCAGGTGGCTGTTGATCACAGACAGGCCGTAGCAGTAGGACATCGGCAGGGTGGTTGCCGCGCGGTCTGCCGGGCCGATGTTCAGGTACTCGGCAATCGACTCCGCGTTGGCCTGCAGATTGTTGGCGGACAGCCGCACCAGCTTGGGCGAGCCGGTGGACCCGGAAGTGCTGAGCAGAAGCGCCAGGTCCGGATGGAGCTCGTGCCTGCTGCCGGCCCGGCGCTCCTCGAACAGGATCTCTCCGTTGGCGGATCGCAGCACGACGTCGGGGTCGTACGCGGCCACCAGGGATTCCAGTGCCGCCGGCTTGTCCTCCGGAAGCAGGATCAGCGGGTGGCCGGCAACCAGGGCGGCGAGGTAGGCCACCAGGGAGTCGACGTCGTTCGCGGCAGCCAGTGCCACCAGGCGGCGCTGGCTGCCCAGGCGGAGGGCGAGGGCATCAACCCTGTCGGCCAGTCCCCGGTAGGTGAGGGTGAAATTGTCTGAAAGAACTGCGGGCCTGTCCCCGTGGCCTGCGAGATCGGCGGCGAAGGGCACCCGCGCGAAATCAAGCTGCGTGGTCACCGGAAGAGGATAGTAGTTAAGGCTTACCTAAGTAAAACCATTCCCTGGCCTGTTACGGCATGCCATACTCGCTCCGTGAGCGAGTCTTACGAGTTCAGAGCCCCTTTATGGTTGTATCCGGGCGAATCCGCCTGGCATTTCATTACGTTGCCCGTGGATATTGCGGACGAAATCCGTGAGGAGTCCGCGGGGTTCCGCAGGGGGTTCGGCTCGGTGAAGGTGGCGGCAGACATTGCGGGCCACCAGTGGCAGACCTCGATCTTTCCGGACACCGGCAGCGGTTCGTACCTGCTGCCGGTCAAGCGGGCTGTGCGGGCTGCTGCCCGCATCGCCGCGGGCGACGACGTCGATGTCCGGCTGGTCGTCATCACCACCTGAGCCGCGGCCGCCAGGAACAGTCCCGCCAGGAACAGGCCCCCAAGAGCAGGTCCCCAGAGCAGTCGGCTAGGCGGCGCCGGTCCAGCGGGCCGGGGCTGCGGGGGCTGACGGCCTCCAGTGCGCCGCGCTGCTGGTGCCCGAGGCCTCGGCCGGGGTGCGCTTCTTGCCGAATCCCTGCCGGCCGTGGCCGGAGCGGGCTGGAAGAGTCTGGGCCGAGAGAGTCTGGGCCGGCACCGGCGCGGGAACTGCCGCGGAGGCTTCCTGAACCTTCGGTGCTGCCGGCGAGAGGTCCGTGACGAGCCCCGTCCCGGCGCATTCGCGGACGTCGGCAATGCCCGCGGCAGCCGCGCGCTTGTCCTCGAAAGGTGCGGAGACGGCCAGCACGGTTCCATTGGGAGCCATCAGCCGGAACCGGTACTGGGAGTCGGCGTCAACAAAAACTTCAAATACTCCGGCCATGATGTTCCTTCCGGTCAGGGAGGCTGCGCGCAGCGTCTTCGCGGCCACGGCCCCGAACGCATCGCTGCGTCTGTCCTTGGATGGGCTGAACCGACAGGGGTTTGATCGGCTCATCGGTGTTATTAGAGTCTGCCCAGTGCATATGGACCCTACAAGACCGTCCATGTAAACCCTGGGTAAACCCTGCTGGTCCACCCACTAAACCGCCCCCGGGCTCCGTTCTCAAGGACGCCCGAAACGAAGGGACGTGCAGCGCAGCGCGCGTTCACAGCCCGCCATTGGAAGTAACGTCAGATCTGTTTGAGCGCCTGCTCCAGGTCCGCGATGAGGTCGTCCGCGTCCTCCAGTCCGACGGACAGCCGCACCACGCCATCGCTGAGCCCGATCGCGGCGCGTCCTTCCGGCCCCATGGCCCGGTGCGTCGTGGTGGCGGGATGGGTGATGAGGGACTTGGCGTCGCCCAGGTTGTTGGAGATGTCGATGATCTTCAGGCCGTCCAGCAGCGCAAAGGCGGCTTCCTTGCCCGACTGGCCGGCCGTCGTCGCAAGTTCCAGCGTGAGGACGGTGCCGCCGGCCTTCATCTGCCTGGCCGCCAGGTCGTACTGCGGGTGCGACTTGAGCAGCGGGTACTTGACCCAGTTCACGGCAGGCTGGGTTTCCAGCCATTCGGCGAGGCGCAGCGCGGTGGCGGAGGAGTGGTTCACGCGCAGGGACATGGTTTCCAGGCCCTTGGTGAGGACCCAGGCGTTGAATGCGGAGAGCGCCGGGCCCGTGTGGCGCATGAGCTGCTTGACCGGGCCGTCGATGAATTCCCTGGTGCCCAGGATCGCTCCGCCCATCACGCGGCCCTGGCCGTCGATGTGCTTGGTGCCGGAGTAGACGATCACGTCCGCGCCGAGGTCTCCGCAGCGCTGCAGCAGCGGGGTGGCGAAGACGTTGTCCGCCACCACCTTGGCGCCGGCGGCGTGGGCGAGTTCGCTCACCGCCGCGATGTCCACGATTTCCTGCATCGGGTTGGACGGGGATTCGAAGAAGACGGCCGTGGTGGGCACCGAGAGGGCTTCGCGCCACTGCTCGAGGTCCGGGCCGTCCACGAACACCGTCTCCACGCCCCAGCGCGGCAGGATTTCGTTGAGGATCACGAAGCAGGAACCGAACAGCGAGCGGGCTGCGACCACGCGGTCCCCGGCGCCCAGCAGGGCACCCAGCGCGGTGAAAACGGCGGACATGCCGGACGCCGTCGCAAAGCACGCCTCAGTGCCTTCGAGGAGGCGGAGCCGCTCCTGGAAGGTGGCCACCGACGGGTTGCCGTAGCGCGAGTAGACAAAGCGCTCGTCTTCGCCGGTGAAGGCGCGCTCGGCGGCGGCGGCGGACTCGTAGACGAATCCGGAGTTCAGGAAGACAGGCTCGGTGGTCTCCTGGAAATTGGTGCGGTCAAGCCCGCCGCGGACGGCCTGGGTATCGGGGCTCCAGCCGGCGGCGTCGTGGTTAAAGGTCAATTTAGTTCTTTCCCAGGTTCGTCGGCAGGCCGCGGTTCTTCCAGCCGTTCACGGTGCGCTCACCGTAACGGTCGGGCTCGCCCTCGAAGCCTTCGAGGACGTTGTAGGCAGTAAAACCGGCCTGCGTTGCGGCGGTGGCGGCAGCGATGGAGCGCTGGCCGGAGCGGCACAGGAAGAGCAGCTCCACCCGGGTGTCCTCGGGGGCCTGCTGCTTCAGCTGCTCGACGAAGTCGGGGTTGGGAATGCCGCCGGGAAAGGTCCACTGGATGAAGAGGGGATCATTTTCCGTGGCGTTGGTGTCGGGAATGCCGATGTGCGCCCATTCGCCCTCGGTGCGCACATCCACCAGGATGGCGCCCTCCTCAAGCTTGGCCCACGCGTCCTGCGGAGTGATGTCTCCGGCGTAGCTCATGCGTGGCCCTCGTAAACTTCCGCGCTCAGGTCCTCGTCGGAGTCCAGCTGGTCCACGGCGGTGGCGACGGCGGCGTCTGCGGTGGCGATCGCTGCCGGCAGGATGAGGGCCTGGGCCACGATGACGGTGGTGCCGTTGAAGGTGGCGGCAGGGCTGCCGTGCAGCACGTATCCCTCGGCCAGGGCTGCCGAGATGCGCTCACAGAACGCCCGGTCGTCCGGCCCCGTGATGAGGCGGTAGGACAGTTTTTCCTCAGGTTTATCCTGCTGGGACGGCAGCGTTGCAACGGCGGGGGCGTCTGACACGACGGATCTCCTTTTCTCACGCTTGCAGCTCGAAGTGGTCGATATGCCGAGTATTCACCTGAGGCACCCCGCCGTGGAAGGAGGGTTGCCGACCGGCCAGTCAGGGCTTAATGCCGGTACTCATTACTCCCGAAAAAAGTAACACTGACGACGGCGGCGCGCACCGCCGCCGTCGTCATCTTCCGTAACGGACCCCGCGACTTTCCCTGATCCATGGGACTGCCCGGGTTGCTCGCGTTGCCGTTACAAAGCCCGCGGCCGGGAGGATAATGACGGGAGATGAACCGCCGTAACGCCGGATGAAACCAGGCCGCAGTGAATGATTCGACCGCGAATACAGTGACTCCCATGCTGCACTTTGGATGGTTTGTGGGCCATGGCTTCGGGGTCCAGGGCTGGGGGACACCCGGCTACGGTATCGGCTACGACTGGAAGAAACCGGCCCCCTACCAGCACGCGGTCCGCGAGTTTGAGCGGGCCGGGCTGGACCTGTTCATCATTGAGGACTCGCTGACCGTCCCCGACACCTACGGCGGCAGCGCGGAGGTCTCACTGGCGCAGGCGTCCTTTGCGCCCAAACACGATCCGCTGGCGCTGGTGCCGTACCTGCTGTCCGCCACGGAACACCTGGGCATCGTGCCCACCATCAGCGCGTCCTTCTATCCGCCCTTCACCGCGGCCCGGCTGCTGGCCACGCTGCAGCACTTCTCCAACGGCCAGCTTGGCTGGAACGTGGTGACCTCCGGCAGCGACCTTGCCGCGCAGAACTACGGACTGGACCAGCAGATCGAGCACGACCTCCGCTACGAGAAGGCCGAGGAGTTCGTGGACGTCGTCCGCAAGCTCTGGCGCAGCTGGGAACCGGACGCCATCGTGGAGGACGCCCGGGCGGGCATCTTCGCGGACCACACCAAAGTCCGGCCCATCCACCACGACGGGGAGTTCTTCAAAGTCCGGGGACCGCTGAACACCGCGCCGCTGCCGGAGGAGCCGGTGCTGGTGCAGGCCGGGGCCTCCCCGCGGGGCAAGGCCTTCGCCGGTGCGAACGCGGACGTTGCGATCGCCCTGGCCCGCGGCGCGGACGGCATGAAGGCCTACCGGGACTCCATCCGAGCCGAGGCCGCCGCAGCCGGCCGGAACCCCGACGACGTCAAGGTGCTGTTCGTCCTGAAACCCACCGTGACCGGATCCCGGGCTGAAGCGGAGGAACTGCGTGCCGCGCGCCGGGAGCTCACGCAGCGGGACATCGACAGCCAGCTCAACTCCATCTCCTACCTCTCCGTCATCGACTTCAAGCAGTTCGACCTCGACGCACCCCTCCCGGAACTGAGCACCAACAGCAACCAGGGAACGCTGGAGCACTTCTCCAAGGCGGCACCGCCGGGTTCCACGCTGCGGCAGATCCTGCAGGCCCGCAGCGGCGGTGCAGGCGACAGCATCATCGGAACGGCCGATGAGATCGCCGACTACCTCGAGGAAACCGGCACCGCAGTGGGCGGCGACGGGTTCCTCTTCTCCGGCTTCGTGGACCCGGCCACCATCCACGGAGTGCTGGACAGGCTGGCGCCCGTGCTGCGCCGGCGGGGACTGCTGCGGACGAGCTACGGCGACGGCGGCTTGCGCCGGAACCTGCTGGACTTTTAGCGCCATGGCAATGGCCGGGGAAAGCAACGGACTGGCGCCGGGCATCAGCCGCGGCACGTTCCTGATCGGGACGGCCCGCATCCGGGCCGGCGACCTGGCCGCCGCAGCGGCCGATCCGAGCGTGGAGGTGGTCCTCAGCGCCGAAGCCCTGGAGCTCGTGGGGCTGTCCCGTGAGGTGGTGCAGGCGGCCATCGATTCCGGCCACCGGGTCTACGGCCTCAACACCCTGCTCGGCTCCGGCCGGGACACGGCCGTGGAGCAGGACTCCATCCTCGACTACCAGCTCCAGGTGATCCGCTACCACCACAGCGGCGTGGGCGGACTGCTGGCCCGTGATGAGGTCCGCGCCCTCATCTTGGCCAGGCTCATCGGATTCACCCGGGGAGGCTCGGGCGTGCGCCCGGAAACCGCCCGTTTCTACGCCGAATTGCTGAACAGGGGTGTGGTGCCGGCGGTTCCGCGCGACGGGTCCGTCGGCTCATCGGACCTCACGCAGCTCGCGGCGGTTGCCGCCGTCGCCATCGGGGAAGGACAGGCACTGGGTCCCGACGGCGGCCTGCTCGACGGCGGGCAGGCACTCGCCGCCGCCGGGCTGGAACCGCTGGTCCTGGCGCCGGGGGAGGCCCTGGCGCTGGTCAGCGCCAACTCCTATTCCATCGGTGCGGGCGCGCTGGAGCTGCGCCGCATCCGCTGGCTCGCCGATCTGGCGGACACTGCGCTGGCGCTGTCGCTGGAGGCCACTGCAAGGTACGACGGCGGCGGGAACCTCAGTCCCTTCTCGCCGGCTGTGCAGTCGGCCAAGGCCGTGGACGGCCAGCGCGTCTCGGCGGCCAACGTCCGCCGCCTGGTGCGCGGCGGCTGGCTGGACGACCCGCGGCGGCAGGTGTCCGTCCAGGACGCCCTGTCCTTCCGCGCCGCGCCGCAGACGCACGGCGCGTTCCGTGCCCAGGTGGCCGCCCTGGCCGAGGCGCTCGAGGTGGAACTCAACGGCCGGGGCGACAACCCGCTGGCGGACGTGCCCTCGGGCCGGATGGTGTCCGGTGGCAACTTCCAGCCGATGCAGCTGGCCCTGGCGTTCGAGGCGCTGCGGCTGGGGCTGGCACACGTCGGAATCAGCAGCGAGCGGCGCATCGCCAAGCTCTATCCGCCGCAGCGACTGATCCGGCAGCTCAACCTCGAGGCGGCCCGGGCAGGCACGCCGCTCGCGTCCGAAGACCTGCCGGGACTGCTCTGGTACTCGGCCGCAGGCCTGCTGGCCGAGCTGAAGTTCCTGGCGGCGCCCGCAACACTGGGAGCCCCCACCCTGTCCGCCGATGTGGAGGACCACTCCACGCTGGCTCCGCTTGCCCTCCAGCAGCTGGAGCGCTCAGTCGAGGCCGCGGCCAAGCTCCTCACCATCGAGGCCCTGACCGCTTCCTATCTGCTGGCTGAGGCGCAGGACACGGACCTGCGCGAGGCCGTAACCCGGCAGCTGGGCTCAGGAACCGGCGCCGTGGTGCGGCGGCTGTCGGAGCTGCTCGCCGGGCAGTTGCCGGCGGCGGTGCTGGTGGAGGCTGCAAGGAAGGAGTTGGGGGATTTGCTGGCAGGACTGTTCGAATTGCAGACGCCGTCCCCGGACACCGACGGTGACCGGGGGCCGGATGACGGCGGTCCAAACTATGCGCGAGGAGAATCATGACCACCGTGACGGGGAGCGGCCGCCAGCCGAGGCATGTGGGCCCTATAGTGGATCCGGCCGGGGACGCCGACGCAGTGCTGGCCCGGGTGGGGAACACTCCGCTGGTCCCGCTGGACGTGCTGAGCCGTGGCCTGGGAAGCACAGTTTTCGTGAAGCTCGAATCGGAAAATCCCGGCGGGTCCATCAAGGACCGGACCGCGCTGAGCATGGTCCGGGCTGCCGAGCGCAGCGGCGACCTGCAGCCCGGCGGGACCATCGTCGAAAGCACCTCAGGGAACACCGGAATCGGGCTCGCGCTGATCGGTGCACTGACCGGCCATCCCGTGGTGGTGGTCACCGGAGATTCCATTTCGTCGGAGAAGCTTGAGGCCCTCAACCGGTACGGCGCGCGGGTGGTGTTCACGGACTGGAGCGCGCCGTCGAATTCGCCGGAGAATGCGCGGGCGGTCGCGGCCCGGATCACGGCCGAGATTCCCGGCGCATGGCGTCCGCTGCAGTTCGACAACCCGGCCAACCCACGCGCGCACTACGAGGGAACGGCCCCGGAAATCTGGGAGCAGACGGCCGGCCGGGTGACGCACTTCGTCGCGGGCGTGGGAACCGGCGGCACCATCACCGGAAACGGGCGGTACCTCAAGGAGAAATCAGGCGGTCACGTGGAGGTGATCGGTGCCGACCCCTACGGCTCGGTCTACAGCGGCGGGCATCCGGGCCAGATCCTCGTGGACGGCGTCGGCAACTCCTGGCCCAAGCCTGAATGGCCGAAGGTGTTTGACCTCGGCCTGCTGGACAGGTTCCTGCGGATTCCGAACGACGAGGTGTACACCACGCTGCACCGGCTGCTCAACGACGAAGGCCTGTCCCTCGGGCCGTCGTCGGGCCTGACCGTGGCGGCGGCGCTCCGGGTGGCCAGGGCGGCGCCGCACGGGTCAGTGGTTGTGGCGATCGCCCCGGACACGGGCAGCAACTACCAGAGCAAGGCGTTCAACCCGGTGTGGCTGGCGGACAACCACATCCGCCTGGCCACGGACCTCGCCGAAGACTAGCCCAGTAGTTAGGACTAGCCCAGGAGCGATATCGGGCCCGTGGCAGGCGTTTCGCTCTCGGAACGGATCCAGGCATTCCAGTCCAGCGGGTGGACTGAGGGCCGGCCCAGCAGGTACCCCTGCGCCGCCACCACGCCAAGGCCGGTCACGGCGTCGAGTTCTTCCTGCGTCTCCACGCCCTGGGCGCCAAGGGCGGCGTCGATGTAGTGCGCCAGTTCGTTCATGGCTGCAGCCCTCAAGCGCTGACCCTGTGAGCTCTCAATGCCCGCAATGAAGCTCCGGTCCAGCTTGATGATGTCCGGGTGAAGCTCCAGGACCTGGTCCATGGACGTGAAGCCAACCCCGGCCCCGTTGACGGCGATCCGCAGTCCGCGCTGTCGCAGGGGAGCGAGGGCGGCAGTCAGCGCCCCGTACTGGTCGAAGGGGATCGGCCCGTTCAGGTCGATGACGATCCGGTCCATGGCCAGCTGGGAATGGTCCAGCAGTCCGGGGATCCTCGGGTCCGCGCACGTTGCCGGGGTCAGGTTCAGGGCGATGAACATGTGCTCCGGCACGGCCTGCGCCGCAGTGAGGGCGCGGTGCAGTGCCGCGAGCTCAAGGTCGGTGCCCAGCCCCACGGATTCTGCCTCACTGAACCAGTGGTCAGCGCTGGCACCGTCGTCGCTGACGAAGCGGGTGAGGGCCTCGACGCCGATCACGTGGCCCTCCGGAAGCCGGCGGATCGGCTGGAAGGCGGTCATCAGCATCTTGTCGGCAAGGATGGCTTCAATCCGGTTCCTGCTGCGCCGGGTGAAGGGCACCGGCTCAGGCACCGCCACGGCCTGGGGCCGTGCCATCTCCGGGATGGCGCCGTTGTCTGCGTTGGCCAACTCCGTGGTGGCGGTGAGGTGCTCGAGCAGCACATGTTCCGGGTTGTCCGGGTGGGCTTCGAACAGGGCGCGCAGCTGCTGGCGGGTCCACTCACTCGCCGGGTCCGATTCGGCAAGCAGTTCGGTGATAATCTGGCGGGCTTGCCAGCGCACAGTGAGTTCCCCAGTGTCCCCCGGCAACGCTGCCTGGGCCCCCCAACCCGTGGGTAGTGAGGTTGTCAATGCGGGAAGGGCGTTCTCGTCCCAAGACATCGGCTATTCCTTTATACGTACTGGTTCCGGCTGAGCCCGGAACCCGGCAAAGCGCCATCACCGCTGCGGGTGCGGGCAGTTGGCCGTGGAAGAAGACTACAACGCAGCTGACCTGCTTGTCCCCCATTTTTTCGAACCGTGCCAATTCGTTACTGCCGGCTGCCCGGGCCGGGCCGGCGACCCCTGAACCGGCAACTCCTCCGGACCTAGTCGATGCCGGCGAACAACTCGTTCAGCTCGGCGGTCAGCTGCTTGCGGAGCGCCGGCGTGCCGATCTCGCGGCCGTCAATATGGTTGACGGGAGCCAGGAGCCGGATGCTGGAAATCAGCCAGACGGCGTCGGCGTCCACCAGGTCCTGGGGCTTCAGGGGGCCGTACCCCAGCTCCCAGCCGGCGGCCTTGGCCGCGGCGAACAGGGCGCCCTGCGAGGTTCCGGGGAGAATGCCGCTGTCCAGCTGCGGGGTGACGAGGCGCTTAACTGTTGTTCCGGCGTCGTTCTTCTCAACGTTCGCCAGCAGCACGGTGGATGTGGGGCCCTCCAGCACGCGGCCGTCGGAGGACGTGAAGATGACGTCGTCCGCCCCCTGCTTGTGGGCGTGGCGCAGCGCGGCCATGTTCACGGCGTAGGACAGGGTCTTGGCGCCGAGCAGCAGCCACGGGGCACGCTCGGCAGCATCGCTGTCATAGCCGCGGTCAAGGAGGATGACGTCGATGCCGGTTTCGCGCTGCCGCCGGCCAGCGGCTGCCACGGGGGACACCTGCACCCAGCATGTGGGGGCGGCGGCGCCCTCCACGCCGCGGGTGACGATGAGTTTGACCACTGCCTCGTCCAGCTCCGGGGACGGGGCCGGGTTGTCGGAACGGAACGCCCTGACGCCCGTCTCCACCGCGCGGCGCCAGTGGTCCTGCCCCGGGATCTCAAGATCCAGTGCCTCCGCCGAGCGGGCCAGCCGGTCCAGGTGGGCCTGGATCTTCCGGGTGTGGCCGGCGACGGCGAGCATGGACTCGAACACCCCGTCACCGCGGGTGGCGCCCAGGTCCGTGGCCATCAGCTGCGGCTTTTCGGGATCGGCAAGCCGGCCGTACTCATAGTCCGGATCCAGGAACACCAGCACTGTGTGAGAGGTACGAGAGGTCATGCCTCAAGCTTAGTGCGGCCGGTGCCCGATAGGCTGGCCTCACCGCTCCATACGGAATGGCTGCGAGAGTAAGACATTACGGGGGTTTCAACTGTGTTGTGGCCATTTCCGCTGGCGGAAACACTGCCGGCGTGGCTGATCCTGCTGCTCAGCGGCGTGGATCTGGTCATCAGGGTCCTGGCCGTGGGCATCATCCCGGGCAACCGGCGGCCCACCACCGCCATGGCCTGGCTGCTGGGCATCTTCTTTGTGCCGGCCCTGGGCCTCATCCTGTTCCTCCTCTTCGGCAACTTCAGGCTGTCCCGCCGCCGCACGGAACAGCAGCAGCTGGTCAACGAGCGGGTCCGCGGCAGCGTGGAGCTTTCCCACGTCGCTAGCGCCTATTCCGGCCCCGAGTGGGTGCAGTCCGCGGCCGAACTCAACCGCCGCCTGGGCTCAATCCCCATGGTGGACGGCAACCAGGTGGAGCTCATTCCCGGCTACCCGGACTCCATCCAGGCCATGGCCGCGGCCGTGCGGAAGGCCAAACGCTTCGTCAACGCCGAGTTCTACATCATGAGCACGGACCACGTCACGGACGACCTGCTCACGGCACTTGAGGAGGCGGCGGACCGCGGCGTCGAGGTGCGCGTGCTGTTTGACCACATCGGGACCCTGCGCGTGAAGGGCTACAACAAACTGCTGAAGCGGCTCAAGGCGAGCCGCATCCAGTGGCGGCGGATGCTGCCGCTGCTGCCCATCCATGGCCAGTGGCGGCGGCCGGACCTGCGCAACCACCGCAAGATCATGGTGATCGACGGCGAAGTCGCCTTCACGGGGTCGCAGAACCTGATCGAGCCCTCCTACAACAATCCCAAACACCGCAAGGCCGGCCGGGAGTGGATCGAGCTGATGGCGTGCCTGCGCGGCCCGATCGTCCCTACTCTGAACGTCGTCTTTGCCACCGACTGGCTCAGCGAGACGGACGAGTCCCTCGAGGACCAGCTGCAGCTGGCGGCGCCGCCCGCCGGCCGGGTCACGGCGCAGGTGGTGCCCAGCGGCCCCGGCTTCACCACGGAGAACAACCTCCGGCTCTTCAACACGCTGATCTATTCCGCGCAGCACCGGATTTCCGTGTGCAGCCCCTACTTCGTGCCGGACGACTCCCTGTTGTACGCCATCACCACTGCGGCGCAGCGGGGAGTGGACGTGGAACTGTTCGTCTCCGAGAAGGGCGACCAGTTCCTGGTCCACCACGCCCAGCAGTCCTACTATGAGGCCCTGCTGCGGGCCGGAGTCCGGATCTACCTCTACAAGGCGCCGTTCGTGCTCCACGCCAAGCACTTCACCATCGACGACGAAGTGGCGGTCCTGGGCTCCAGCAACATGGACATGCGCTCCTTCTCCCTGAACCTCGAGGTTTCGGTGATGCTGCTCGGCGAGGACATCGTCAACAGCATGCGCGCCGTGGAGGACACCTACCGCGACATCTCCCATGAGCTCCTGCTCGAGGACTGGATGCGCCGGCCCCTGGCGGCACGGTACGTGGACAACGTCGCGCGCCTCACGGCCACGGTCCAGTAGAAACGGCCGAATGGAGCCTGGAGTTTTTGTCCACTTGTCACGACCTGGAGGCCCCTGAACCCGCGATAGGTGTACGAAAACTCAGTCCGGGAAGGCGGACCCGAGGGTGGACAGCACGCCGTAGGCCTTGGTGCGGATCTCCTCGTACTCGTCCTCCGGCACGGAATCGGCCGTGATGGCGCCGCCGACGCCGAGACTGAGCCGCACCTGTTCACCTGCTCCGTCCTCCTTCAGCACGCCGTCGTCCTTCAGCACGCCGCTGTCCTGCACCACCAGGGTGCGGATGGCCACCGCCAGGTCCGTGGCCCCGTTGAGCGAGAAGTAGCCGATCGCGCCGGAATACACGCCGCGCGGGCCTTCCTCCAGCCGGTCCAGGATGGCCATGGTGCTGATCTTCGGCGCCCCGGTCATGGAGCCGGCAGGGAAACAGGCGGCCACGGCCTCGGCCCGCGGCGAGCCCGGCAGGAGGACAGCATCGATGGTGCTCACCATCTGGTGCACCGTGGCATAGCTTTCGATCTCGCAGAGCCGGCTGACGGTCACCGACCCGGGCTCGGCGAAGTGGCTGAGGTCGTTCCGGAGCAGGTCCACGATCATGATGTTTTCCGCGCGGTCCTTGAGGGACGTAGCCAGGTCCTCGCGGAGGGCGGCGTCGGTTTCCGGGTCAGCAGCCCGGCGGCGGGTTCCCTTGATCGGCTCGGCGCGCATGCCGCCGTCGGACGCTATCCGTAAAAAGCGCTCCGGGGACGTGCTGGCCACGGTGAGTCCGCCGAACCGCAGGTAACTCGCAAACGGTGCCGGATTCCGGCGGCGCAGGGCAAGGTACGCGGCCCACGCGTCCAGCGCCGGCACCTTCGCTTCGAGGGTGGTGGTGAGGCAGACCTCGTAGGAGTTCCCTTCCGCGATCTGGTGCTGGGCTTCGGCGATCTTGCGCTTGTAGCTCGCCTCGCTGTCCCATCCGGCGAAGGCCGGGGCAGGGGCCAGTGCCGCGGCGTCTTTCTCCGGCAGGGCGTCTTCCTCCGGAAGTACGACGGCGTTGCTGCCGCCGGCTTCCGCTGCGCCAGCCGCGGCACCAGCCACAGCAGCAGTCACCGCGTCGCGGGCGCGGGTGAGCCAGTCTGCGGCGTCGGGGGCGTCGAGGGCAAGCAGCCAGACGGTGTTGTCGGTGTGGTCCAGGACCACGGCCCGGCCGGCAAAGATCAGTCCCGCATCCGGTGTGTCCGAGGCGATGTCATGCCCGCCGGTTTCCCGCTTGAGCTCATAACCGAGGAAGCCGAGCCAGCCCAGCGTGAAATCGCACGGGTAGTCCTCGTGCCCGCGGACCGCCTTCCGCCCCCACACCGTTTCCAGCCAGCGGAAGAACGGGCCGGACACGGTGGCCGTGGCGCAGCCTGCGGTGATCCACGTGACGCCGGAACTGTGCAGGACAGACTGGCCGAAGGTGCCGCCGTCGTCCGCCAATATGCTGAAGCGGCTGCGTTCCGCAGCGGGGGTTTCCCTGCCGGGAGCGGCCGGGCCGGCGAACCGCAGAGACGAGTCCAGCCAGACCGCATTGCCGGAAGCGCCGTACAGGGCATGGAAAACTGTGGCCGGGTCGGGGCACGCTTCAAGGCGCTCGGACAGCAGGCGCAGGCCGCGCCTCGAGGACAGCTCAGGAACCAGCGCGGTGCTGAGCGCCGGAAGGTAGGTGAGCGCCTGCAGGGTGTCCGCCGGGGCGGTGCCGTCCGCGCGGTTGAGCACCCGGACGTGGGCCTGCTGCGGGATGTCGTCCACAGCCAGGAGTTCAGCCTCCTGGCTGGCCCACTGGTCCCAGAAGGGCTCGTACGTGTCGCCGTCGCGTTCGAGCGCGCGCAGGCGGCGCTCGCCGTCCGGCGAGTCTGCCCAGATGACGGCATCCAGAAGGGGCCTGGCCGCGGAGGCTGCCGAGCCCACGCCCTCCACGATCACGATCTCGGCGGGCAGCGTGACCCGAGGGCCGCCGTCGCAGTGGTTTACCCAGTCCCAGCTTATCCAGGTGGCCGCTTCGGCGCGGCTCAAGGGTTCCAGCACGGTGCTCACATAGCGTTCGATGCCGGCAGTCAGACCGTCCCAGCCGGGATAGATGTCCTCCAGATGGAACAGCGAGACCTTGCGGTGATTCCGCAGCCTGGCCGCGAGCTCAATCGCCAACGTTGTTTTACCTGCGCCGGACCGCCCGTCAATGGCGATGATCACAGGTGCGGGGGTCATGAAATAGAGCGTACCTGCTGGCTGTCCTCAAGATGGACGATGTGAAGCTCGCTGCCCGCTGCCGGGCGGCCGTGACGCTTGCCTTTATGGGCCCTGCGGTCATCGACGTCCAGCAGGCCATCCAGCTGGAACGCGGCCGGCGCCGTGGCGGCCCCGTGTTCGCCGGCAGCGACGGCGTCCTGTACGTAACGGACAATGCCGGGCACCGCCGCCTGGACTTGGTCCCACACCGCTTCGAAGTCTGCGTGGCCGCCGTACCATGGGTCCTCAATGCCCTGTTCGAGCGGGTCGCAGCCCTCCAGCGCGGGGTCGAAACTGCGGAGCATGCGGACCCTGGCCCGCGCCTCGTCGTCCGGGGCGGAGGCGCGAAGCCATCCGTAGTGGTCCACGTCCAGGGCAAGGATGAGGTGCCGCTCGGCGAACCATTCGGAGCGCCATTCCCTCGCAATGTGCCGGTCGGAGACAAGGTTGTGGGTGGTCAGCTTGCGGGCGGCCCGCGGGTCGATGGGGCGGCCTGCCTCGTAGGCGGTGGTACCCGCGGAGTCAACGACCACCACGTCCTCGAGCCCGGCTTCCATGAAGGCAGCCTCGAGCATCAGCTCGGCCATGGGCGAGCGGCAGATGTTGCCGGTGCAGACGGCGATGACGCGGTATGGGCTCGTCGTTGAGTTCATGGGGATAGCATGCTGGATCAACCGCCCACTTGGCTAGTAAGTGAGCTTATTATCAGCAAGCTTTGTAAAGTTGGCTGGTTTTGCTGTCACAAAATTGCCAAAGCGACGTCCCGGGCTTTAATGCATGACGGCAAGTGCGACGCCCAAGGCGACGAAGAGGACGCCGAAGATCCTGTTGAGGACCGTTTGGCCGTGGGCGTCGTGGGTGAAGCGCTGGAAGGACTTTGCTGCGGCCGCGAAGAAGAACCACATGACCAGGATGTCGATGAGCACCACCGTTGCCGCAAGGACGGCGTACTGGGGCAGCAGGGGGTTGGCGGGCCGGATGAACTGCGGCATGAAGGCCAGGAAGAACACAATGGCCTTGGGGTTCAGCAGATTGACCCACAGTCCCCGGCGGAACATGGACCAGGCCGGCTCGTTCCGGAGCGCGGCCACCTTCTCCTGGTCCAGGTCCGGTTTGCGCAGGAACTGCCTGATGCCCAGGTAAACGAGGTAGGCGGCACCGGCGTAGCGGATGGCGTTGAAGGCGACGGGGGAGCCGGCAACCAGGACGCCGACGCCCAGGGCCACGACGATGACGTGCAGAACCAGGGCAGCCTGCTGCCCGAGGATGCCCCAGATGGAGCGCCTGAACCCCACGGTCAGCGAGTTGCTCATGGTGTTGATGGCGCCTGCGCCCGGAGTGAAGCTGATGAGGACGCCGGCGCCCGCGAGGGCCAGCCACAGGGAGAGTTGCACCCATCAAGTTTAGTGCGGGTGCAGGGCGCGCGCTTTGGGCACTTGCACGACGCCGGGCACCGGGTCTGTGTGCCGGCGCCGGCCCTATGCCCGGGCGATGACCTCTCCGTTGGGAATGAGGAACCAGCCGTCGTCGGTGGAACCCCAGCGGTGCCAGCCGGCGGAAATGCGCGTGAGGTCCGCCTCCTGCGCGAAGCCGTACTCGAGGGCCTGTTCCGCGAAGGCCGAGTGGAGCACGCGTTCGCCCCACACCCTGGCCTGCCAGCGGCGCTGCTGCCCGGTGGCGTAGAGCCAGTTGCTGCTGCTTGGCGCCACGTCGGTGAAGCCGGCGGCCTGGGCCCACGAAACGAGCCGGCGGCCGGCGTCGGGCTCGGCGCCGTTCCGGCGGGCGATCCGCTGGTACAGCTCCATCCACTCGTCGAGCTCCGGGATGGCCGGGTACCAGCTCATGCCGTGGAAATCCGCGTCGCGGACCGCAACGATGCCGCCGGGCCTTGCCACCCGCCGCATCTCCCGCAGCGCCTCCACCGGGTCGGTGAGGTGCTGCAGGACCTGGTGGGCGTGGACCACATCGAAGGTGTCGTCCTCGAATTCAAGGTCGTAGATGTTGCCCGCCACGAATTCGACGTTCCCGACGCCCCGGTCGGCTGCCAGCTCGCGGGCATGGGCAATCACGTCGGGGGAGCGGTCTAGCCCGGTCACATGCCCGGGGGCGACCAGCAGCGCGAAGTCGCACGTGATGCTGCCGGGGCCGCAGCCGACGTCAAGCACCGATACGCCGGGGGTGAGGTGCGGGATGACGAACGCCGCCGAATTCTCCGCTGTCCGCGCTGCATGGGCCCGGACCACGGACTCGTGGTGGCCGTGGGTGTAGACGTCTTCCGGCTGCTGCGTGCTCATAGGGAAACGCTACTCCTTCTCCGTCTTTCGGGCAGGCAGCGTCCCGGGATGTTATGGCGCGCCGGAAGCTTCCTTGCCGGCCTCGACTGTGGCCGTGATCATCGCATCCATGAAGCGGGCGGCTGTCTCGAGTTCCTGCGCCGTGAATGCGGCCATGGCGCTGTCCATGTGGCGGGCCAGGGGCAGGAACATGGCGGAGCCGTCGCGGTATGCCTTGTCCGTCATCCGGAGCTGCACCTGCCGCCGGTCCTGGCCTTCCCGCACCCGGACCAGGTGTCCGGAACCGCACAGCCGGTCGATGAGCGCCGTGGTGGCCGGGGAGCTGAGGTTCAGTTCCTTCCGCAGGGTCCCGGGAGTCACGACCTCGCCGCTGGCCGCGTGCCTCATGACGGCGGCCAGCGCGTTGAGGTCCGTCCGGTGCATGTCGTTCCGGCTGCCTGCAGAGTCAACGTAGCGGTTGGCCTCCAAGGTGAACTCCTGAAGCAGCCGGATCAGGGGGTGCTGGGTTCGGGGGCCTGAGGTGCCGGATCCATTCGGCTGCGGCGGGGCCGCAGGCTTCTCCGCCATGACTGCCTCCTCTCCTCGCTGTTGCCTTCCGGAGTTTACCGCCCGGCCGCCGGAGGCGACCGCGCAAGCTATATATCTCTATGATCGAGATAGTTTATGCTGGAACCATTATCGACGACGGCGGAACGGCCGCCACGCCCAGGAGGTCACCGGATGAAGCAGGCAGCCCGCGCTCCACGAGTCCCGTTCTGGCTCCGCTGGCTCATTCCGGTGGTCCTTGTCGTCGGCTGGGTTGCCATAGCCGGCGTCGGCGGTCCCACGTTCGGCAGACTGGACGAAGTCTCGTCCAACGACCAGGCGACCTTCCTTCCGGCCGGGGCGGAGGCCACCGAGGCCCGCGAGTGGCAGCAAAAGTTCCAGAACTCCGGCGAGGTGCCGGCCGTCGTCGTTATTGAAAGCTCCAGTACCCTCACCGCTTCCCAGCTGGGTGCAGCCGCCGACCTGAAGGCCAGCATTGAAGACCTTCGGGTGGGCAGTACGGTGGTGGGGCCGGTCCCTTCCCAGGACGGGAAGGCCGTGCAGTTCATCGTCTCCGTTGCCGCAGCGGAGCCCGCGGACGCCGTCGAGGAGTTGCGGCGGGAGGTGAGCGCCGGCGCTCCGGACGGCACGCAGACATTCGTCACCGGTCCCGCCGGGCTGGCGGCCGACCTCACCGGGGCTTTCGCCGGCATCGACGGCATCCTGCTGCTGGTGGCGCTGGCGGCGGTGTTTATCATCCTGCTGGTTGTTTACCGGTCCCTGCTGCTGCCCTTCATTGTGCTGCTGACCTCGGTGTTTGCCCTGTGTGCCGCCATCCTGCTGGTGTTCGGCATGGCGAAGGCTGGCTGGATCCAGCTGAACGGACAGAGCCAGGGCATCCTCTCGATCCTGGTGATTGGCGCCGCCACCGACTACGCGCTGCTCTACGTGGCCCGGTTCCGTGAGGCACTTGAGCACACGGCCAACCGCACCGCCGCCGCAATCACTGCCTGGCGGGCATCCTTCGAGCCGATCCTGGCGTCCGGTGCCACCGTGGCCATCGCGCTGCTGTGCCTGCTGTTTTCCGACCTCAACTCCAACAAGGCGCTGGGACCCGTGGCGGCCGCCGGCATCGTCTGCTCGCTTTTCGCGGCGCTGACCCTGCTCCCGGCCTTCGCCGCTCTTCTCGGACGCGCCGCCTTCTGGCCGTTCCGGCCGAAACTGCAGCCGGAAGATGCGCGCGAGCCGGAACTCGTTACCGGGCTGGAGGGCCAGAGGGGGCTCTGGCGGGCAGCCGGAACACTGGTGTCACGGCGTCCCCGTTCAGTGTGGGTGGCATCCGTGCTCCTGCTCGTCGTTGCATCGGCAGGGGTCATGCAGCTGAAGGCCAACGGCGTGCCGCAGACTGCCGTCATCCTCAGTGCCTCCAATGCTGTCGACGGGCAGGATGCCCTGGCGCGCCATTTCGACGCCGGCAGCGGCAGTCCGGTGGTGATCGTTTCCAGCCAGGCGACAGCCGGGGAAGTCCTCGAGGCAGTCAAGGCCGTCGACGGCGTGGGGGCCGCCTACCTTTTGGCGGAGGGCAGCGTGCCCATTACCGGAGCCCCGGGTTCCCCTGCCAGCCCGGCCGTGCGGGACGGGAGGGTGTTGATTAATGCCACCCTCGATTTCGCAGCCGATTCGGACGCCGCGGAGCAGGCCGTGTCAGCCATGCGGAACAGCGTCACCCAGGCGGATCCTGGGGCCCTCGTCGGCGGCGTGACCGCCATCGCGCTGGACACCAACACCACGGCGCAGCGGGATCTTGCCACCATCATCCCGGTGGTTCTCGCCGTCATCCTGGTCATCCTCATGCTGCTGCTGCGGTCCGTCCTGGCGCCCGTCCTGCTGGTGGCGTCCGTGGTTCTTTCCTATGCGGCCGCGATGGGCGTTTCCGCCCTCGTGTTCAACCATGTTTTCGGCTTCCCCGGAGCCGACGCCACGGTGCCCCTGTTCGGCTTCGTGTTCCTGGTGGCCCTGGGCGTGGACTACAACATCTTCCTGATGAGCCGGGTCCGCGAGGAGTCGCTGAAGCACGGGACGAGGCCGGGGATCCTGCGCGGCCTGGGGGTGACGGGTGGCGTGATCACCTCGGCCGGCGTGGTCCTGGCCGCCACGTTTGCTGCCCTGGGCGTCATCCCCATCATGTTCCTGGTGCAGCTGGCTTTCATCGTGGCCTTCGGCGTGCTGCTGGACACCGTTCTGGTGCGCTCGCTCCTGGTGCCGGCCCTGGCCTACGACCTCGGCCCGCGCATCTGGTGGCCGGGCAAACTGGCCCGGCGCGAACCGCAGGAAACAACAAAGGCGGCCGAAGTGGCGGAGGCGGGCGTCCGCTAGGGCTTGCGGGAAGTCCCGGTGGCAGTCCCCGCGGGAGCCTCCGCGGGAGCGCCTGCGGGGGTTCCCGCCGGGGCCCGCCCTGTGCCCCGAGCCGCGGCGAGTTCCGAGCGCCACCATTCCACGGTTTCCCTGGCGGCAGCGTGCAGGGGCGTCGGGTGGAGGCCCAGAAGTTCCTCGCTGGCCCGCGAATCCATCACGAACGGCCGCTGGAACTGGTAGAGCATTTCGCCAAGTTCCCTCATGTCTGGCGAGAAGAGCCCCAGGGTGCGTACCGCCCACCCGGGCACCGCCCGCACCTTCGGTGCCGGCACGCCCGCGGCCCCGGCGAAAGTTTGGGCGATCTCCCGCTGGGTGAGAGGTGGATTGGTGGGCGCGTGCAGCACCCGGTTCCAGACCTCGGGTTTCCCCGCGGCCCGGATCATCGCCGCAGCCAGATCGGGCACGTAGGTAAAGGAATGCGGCTGGTCAGCGCTGCCCACAACCTGCAGCGGACGCCGGGCAAGGATGGCCGGCACCATGCGCTCGCCGGCGTGGGCCATCCGGACGCGGGGACCGAAGAAATCGCCGGCTACCACGGAGACGGTGTCCGTAGGGCTTGCCGCCCTCGCCCGCAGCAGCGCCGTGCGGATGCCGCGCTTGCCGCCCGCTGCGTCCCGAGGACTGGCTTCCGTCATCACCTCCCGCGGGTTGCTGTAGGAGTAAAGGCTTTCGGGAAAGACGACGACGGCGCCCGCCTCGCCTGCCGCCGCCAGGACCGCCTGTTCGGCGGCCGGCAGCTCCCGTTGCCACGCCGCGGCGCTGTAGGAAGAGCCATGGATGCAATGGAAGACCGCAGCCGCGCCTTCGAAGGCGTTCCCCAGCATGCCGGGGCTGGAGACGTCCGCCTTCAGCTTCTCGATCTGCGGGTGGTCGGGGCCACTGCCCGAACGGGTGAGGACCCGGACCCGCCAGCCCTGCTCTGCCAGTTGCTCCGCCACCGTCCAGCCGACGGGGCCGGCACCGGTGACCACATAAAGACCGGACATTTGAAAGTTCTCCTTTTTTTGCGGACGGCGCCCTTGGGGTTGTCCCGACGGGCCGGACCTGGGACCGAGAGCGCTGCTCTCGCAATAAGGATGCTGCCGCCGGGAAGCAAAGTCAAGAGCACTGCTCTCAATTGTTGACACTGCTCTGATCCGTGCCATGCTGGGCTCATGCCATCCACTCCGCAGGCTCCCGCTGGGAAGCAGCAGCGCACCCCCCGTGAACGGGCGCGGGCGCAAACCATCGCCGACATCGTGGAGCTGGGCCGGAAGCACCTGGCCGAACACGGGGCCGCAGCACTCTCGCTCCGCGCCGTCGCCCGTGACCTGGGAGTGGTGTCCTCGGCGGTTTACCGGTATGTCGGGAGCCGGGACGAACTGCTGACCCTCCTGCTCGTGGATGCCTACAACGACCTTGGGGACGCAGTGGACGCAGCCGTCGAATCCGTCCCTGCGGACGATTTCAAAGAACGCTTCGCCGAGCTGGCCCGCGCCGTCCGCGCCTGGGCCCTCCGGGAACCGGCGCGCTACGGCCTCCTTTTCGGCAGTCCGGTGCCGGGTTACCGTGCCCCCGCGGAACGGACCACCGCACCCGGAACGAGGGTGGTCACCAGCTTGGTGCAGATCCTGGACGGCGCACATCGGGCCGGCACGCACCGGGCCGGCGCCAGTGCCGCTGAACCTGCCGCCACGTCCATGCTGCCCGCGCTGGCCGCGGACCTCGGGGCGATCCGGCGTGAGCTGAATGTGGGAGTACCGGACGTTCTGCTGGCCCGCGGCACGCTCGTGTGGACGTCGCTTTTCGGGGCCGTCAGCTTTGAAGTGTTCGGGCAGTATGGCGCCGGAACCTTTTCCGCGCCGGATGAACTGTTCGAGCACCACATTGCCGTGCTGGCTGATCTGGCCGGGCTGTAGGCTGCGTTCGCCCAGGCAGGATGAGGCCGGCCCTGCCCTGTTGCTCCCCGTCCACGCTGGATAGACTGCGACTGCGCCCGGACCAGGCGCGCCAGTCCTTTCGAAGGAGTGATCAAGCGATGACCGAAAGCAGTGAGTCCGGCACCCAGGGTAAGGCCCACACCGGCTCCAGGAATCCGGCCCTCGAGGGGGACAGCGGCCAGTACGTCGAGGGGGACTACGGCGACACCGGCGTGGCCGGTGGCGAGTCCGCCGCCGAGCCGGAGGGTGAGTACGCGGCCGGAGACTACGGTGAGGCGGGGGCGGTCAGGCCTAACACCGAGGTGGAGGAAGGCGAGTATCCAGAGGGCGACTACGGCCGGGCCGGAACCGTCGGCCAGGAGCTGCCCGGAGATGAGGAGGGCGAATACCCTGAGGGTGACTACGGCGCCGCCGGCACAGCCCCGGAAGGTGGCGTCGCCGAAGACCTGAAGGATGAGCTGATCGACGGCCAAACCAATGCGCCCCGGAATGATGACGGGGGCCGGTCCTCCGGAGGCTAGAAGCTGACGGTTCACGCTCGGCGAAATCCAGCTGCCGCCGTCGAAAAACCCCCGGTTTCATGCGGATTATCCGCGCGGGACCGGGGGTTTTCCGCTGCTGCGGGAGCACTTTGAGGCAAAGTTGAGCGTACTGCACTCAACTTCGGATTGACTTTAACTCCGGGCTGAGTAAAGTTGAGTGCAGATCGCTCAAGGAGTGGGCGAACCCCAAGTTTCCAAGGAAAGAAGGAAGCAACACATGTCACGTGCAGTAGGTATCGACCTCGGAACCACCAACTCCGTTGTCTCCGTTCTTGAAGGTGGCGAGCCCACCGTTATTGCCAACGCCGAGGGTGGCCGCACCACGCCGTCGGTCGTTGCGTTCTCCAAGTCCGGCGAGGTCCTGGTGGGCGAAATCGCCAAGCGCCAGGCAGTCAACAACATCGAGCGCACCATCGCCTCCGTCAAGCGCCACATGGGCACGGACTGGAAGGTCGACATCGATGGCAAGAAGTACACGGCCCAGGAAATCTCCGCCCGTGTCCTGATGAAGCTGAAGAACGACGCCGAGTCCTACCTCGGTGAAAAGGTCACCGACGCCGTGATCACCGTTCCCGCCTACTTCAACGACGCCGAGCGCCAGGCCACCAAGGAAGCCGGCGAAATCGCCGGCCTGAACGTCCTGCGCATCGTCAACGAGCCCACCGCGGCCGCCCTGGCCTACGGCCTGGACAAGGGCAAGGAAGACGAACTCATCCTGGTCTTCGACCTCGGCGGCGGCACGTTCGACGTCTCCCTGCTGGAAGTCGGCAAGGACGAGGACGACTTCTCCACCATCCAGGTCCGCGCCACCGCCGGTGACAACCGCCTCGGCGGTGACGACTGGGACAACCGCGTCGTCGAGTACCTGCTGAACCAGCTCAAGGTCAAGGGCATCGACCTGTCCAAGGACAAGATCGCCCTGCAGCGTCTCCGCGAAGCTGCCGAGCAGGCCAAGAAGGAACTCTCCTCCTCCACCAGCACCAACGTCTCGCTCCAGTACCTCTCCGTCACCCCGGACGGCCCGGTCCACCTGGACGAGCAGCTGACCCGCGCCAAGTTCCAGGACCTGACCAAGGACCTGCTCGAGCGCACCAAGAAGCCGTTCCACGACGTCATCAAGGAAGCCGGCATCAAGCTTTCCGACATCGACCACATCGTGCTCGTCGGTGGCTCCACCCGCATGCCCGCCGTCTCCGAGCTCGTGAAGGAACTGGCCGGCGGCAAGGAGCCCAACAAGGGCGTCAACCCGGATGAGGTTGTGGCCGTTGGTGCAGCCCTGCAGGCCGGTGTCCTGAAGGGTGAGCGCAAGGACGTCCTCCTGATCGACGTCACCCCGCTGTCGCTGGGCATCGAAACCAAGGGCGGCGTCATGACGCACCTGATCGAGCGCAACACGGCCATCCCCACCAAGCGGTCCGAGACCTTCACCACCGCTGACGACAACCAGCCGTCCGTGGCCATCCAGGTCTTCCAGGGCGAGCGTGAGTTCACCCGCGACAACAAGCCGCTGGGCACGTTCGAACTGACCGGCATCGCTCCGGCTCCGCGCGGCGTCCCGCAGGTCGAGGTCACCTTCGACATCGACGCCAACGGCATTGTGCACGTCTCCGCGAAGGACAAGGGCACCGGCAAGGAGCAGTCCATGACCATCACCGGCGGCACGGCGCTCTCCAAGGAAGACATCGACCGCATGGTCAAGGACGCCGAGGAGCACGCAGCAGAGGACAAGGCACGCCGCGAGGCCACCGACACCCGGAACACCGCCGAGCAGCTCGCCTACTCCGTGGACAAGCTGATCGCCGACAACAGCGACAAGCTGCCGGAAGAGGTCAAGACCGAGGTCCAAGCCGACGTCGACGCCCTCAAGAAGGCCCTCGAAGGCACCGACGACGCCGCAGTGAAGTCCGCGTTTGAGAAGCTGCAGGCTTCCCAGACCAAGCTCGGCGAGGCCATCTACGCGCAGGCCGGTTCCCCGGACGGCGCCACCGGCGCTGCAGGTGCTGAAGGTGCCCCTGCCGGCGGCAAGGCGGGCTCTTCTTCAGATGAAGACATCGTCGACGCCGAGATCGTCGACGAAGAAGAGAAGAAGTAACCATGCCGCATCACGGTAACGAAGAAGAGCACAACTCTTCCCGAGACCAGGGCAGCAACCGCGACGAACCGGTCATCCGGGACCACCGCAAGGTGGACCCGGTGACCGGGGAGGCCCGCCACCCGCAGGGTGAGCAGGCAGCCTCCGCCGCATCGGCGGATTCCGACGGCGACGCCCTCGCCCAGGCTGAGGAAATCCTCAATCAGGTCGAGGTGCCCGCCGAGGAATCCGTGGCGCAGGGGACCGAAGCCGCCGCGGCGGCGGAGCTGAAGAACGACCTCCTTCGCCTGCAGGCCGAGTACGTCAACTACCGCAAGCGCGTTGAACGCGACCGCGCCGTGGCAGGGGAGATGGCCGTCATCGGCGTCCTGAACTCCCTGCTCCCGGTGCTGGACGACGTCGACGCCGCCCGCCAGCACGGTGACCTCGCGGACGGCCCGTTTGCCGCGATCGCCACCAAGCTGGAGAACGCGCTGAAGACGTACGGCCTGAGCCGCATCGATGAGACCGGCGTGGAGTTCGATCCGACCATCCACGAGGCCCTCATCCAGCAGCCCGGCGAGGACATCGAGGTTGATACCGTCAGCCAGGTGCTCCGCTCCGGCTACAAGTCAGGTGAGCGGGTCCTCCGCGCGGCACAGGTAATCGTCGCGGTGCCGGCCTAGCATTACCCCATCGAGATGGCAGTTCGCGGCAGTGATTCGAAGGAACATTGCCGTGAACTGCCATCTCGGCTCAGATTTTTGAAAGGAAACGCCATTGGCTAGCCAGGACTGGGTGGACAAGGACTTCTATAAGATCCTTGGTGTTGCCAAGGACGCTTCCGACGCTGACATTAAGAAGGCTTACCGGAAGCTCGCCCGGCAGTACCACCCTGATACGAACTCCGGGGACACTGCTGCGGAGAAGAAGTTCAAGGACATTTCCGAGGCTTACTCTGTGCTGTCCGATCCGGACGAGCGGCAGCAGTACGACGCCATCCGGGCAATGGGCGGCGGCGCGCGGTTTGCCCCGCACGGTGCGGGAAGCACGGCGAACGGCGGCTTCGAAGACCTCTTCGGCGGCCTCTTCACCGGTGGCGGCGGCCGCCACTCCGGCGGGTTCAGCACCGCCGGCGGAGTTCCGCCCGAATTCGCAGACCTGTTCGGCGGCGGCTTCGGCGGTGGCCCGGCCGGTTACCAGCGCGCACCGCAGAAGGGCGCCGACCGGACGGCCAGTACCAGCATCTCCTTTGCCGGATCCATCCGCGGCACCACCATCGGGCTGCGCGAACCTGACGGCGAGGTCATCGACGTCCGGGTGCCGGCGGGCATCAAGGACGGCCAGAAGGTGCGCGTCCGCGGCAAGGGCCAATACGGCCCGGCGGGCAACGGCGATCTCCTGGTCACCGTCAACGTCAAGCCCCATGACTTTTACACGCGCGACGGCGACAACCTCCGGATCCATGTGCCCGTCAGCTTCCCCGAAGCTGCTTTGGGCGCCGACATCGAGGTTCCGACGATCGACGGCGAGCACGTCCGCATGCGCGTTCCCGCCGGCACCCCATCGGGGCGCACACTCCGGGTGAAGGGCCGCGGCGTCAAGACGTCGAAGGCCACCGGCGACCTGCTGGTGACGATCGACGTCGCAGTTCCGCAGAACCTGAGCAAGGAAGCTGAGGAGGCCGTGAAAGCATTCGCCGCCGCAACCAACGGCGCGGACGTCCGGCAGGGCCTGGCAGCCAAGGCCCGGCTTTAGCGACAGGTGCCGGCCGTGGACATCAATTTCGATCAGCCGATCTTCGTCATCTCGGTGGCCGCCGAGCTCGCCGACATGCACCCGCAAACCCTCCGCCAGTACGACCGGCTGGGCATCGTCTCGCCCAGCCGGGCACCGGGCAAATCCCGCAGGTACTCCCAGCGGGACGTGAACCGGCTCCGCGAGGTGCAAAGGCTGTCCCATGAGGGCGTTTCGCTCGAGGGGATCAAGCGCATCCTTGAACTGGAAAACCAGGTGGCTGCACTGCAGCACCGGGTGACCGAACTCAGCGAGGAACTGGCCCGCCGTCGTGAGCCGCTGGAATCCCGCATCTTCGCCGCCGGCACCGCCGGTGATGTGGTGAGCCTGGCACGGGGCCAGCGCCCCCGGCCGCGTTCGCAGGCAGTTGTGGTGTGGCGGCCCCGGGGCGACGCCTAATAATTCCTGGCTGAGCCGCTGCCCATTGCCAGAACTGGGTGCTGTGCCAAAAATAGGGTGCAGCACCGGAACGGGCCCAGCAACCGCAATGTCGCGGTCCCGGCTCCCCGGCAGAAGGGACGCAGGGTCATGACCTATATCAAGGACTTTGACCAGCTGGGACGGGGCGATCTGGACGAGGCGGGCGGCAAGGGAGCCAACCTCGGCGAGCTGGCCCGGGCCGGCTTTCCGGTGCCGGCGGGCTTCGTGCTCACCACCGCGGCCTACCAGGACTTCGTCAACGCCAACGGCATCGCCGGCCGCATCCTCGAACTCGCGGCCCTTCCCGCCGGTGCTTCAAACGACGACTACGAGACCGCCGCACGGCAGATCCGGACGCTTTTCGCCGAGGGCACGTTGCCCGGGGAGATCAGCGGTGAACTTCGGGCAGCCTACCTGCGGTTGGGTCAGCATATGGCCGCAACAGGAGAAGATGCGGGCACACAGTCCAGCGACGAGACACGGGTGGCAGTGCGCTCCTCGGCCACTGCAGAGGACCTCGCCTCCGCCAGCTTCGCCGGGCAGCAGGACACTTACCTGAACGTCGCCGGGCCAGAGGCAGTCGCCGCTGCCGTCATCGACTGCTGGGTCTCCCTGTGGAACGCCCGCGCCATGGCCTACCGCTCACGGAACGGCATCGATCCATCCACCGTGCGCCTCGCCGTCGTGATCCAGGAGATGGTCGACGCCGATGCCGCCGGTGTCCTGTTCACCGCCAATCCCGCCACCGGCCGCCGTGACCAGGCGGTGATCAGCGCCGCCTGGGGGCTGGGTGAATCCGTGGTCAGCGGGGCCGTCACCACCGACGACGTCGTGGTGGATTCAGCCACGGGCAAGGTGGTCCGGCGCCGGACGGCGGACAAGGACGTGATGACGGTCTACAGCGGGACCGGCACCACTGAGCAGCCCGTGCCCGAAGAGAAGCGCCGTGCGCCAGTGCTCGACGACGGTGCGGCTGCCGCGCTGGCCCGCCAGGGAACGGCCATAGCTCAGCATTTCGGGGTGCCCCAGGACATCGAGTGGGCGCAGGCGGCAGGCGAATTCTTTATCCTGCAGGCCCGTCCGATCACCGCACTCCCCGAGCCCTCGGACGAGGCCCCGACGGAATGGCCGCTGCCTTATCCGAACGGGATGTACTTCCGCGCCAGCATCGTGGAGCAGTTGCCGGATCCGTTGTCGCCCCTGTTTGCCGACCTGATTGACGGCGCCGTGGTGAGGTCCCTAAACGCGCTGCTGGGCGAGGCGTTCGGCAAGAACGTGGTGCGGCCCGGCGACGTCTCGCTGCCCACCGTCAACGGCTACGCCTACTACTACTACAGCAACTCAGGAATGCGGCGGGTCATGGGCCAGTCGCTGACGGCCATGCGGGCACTCGCCCAGGGCAAAGCCAATATGGGAATCAAAGGCTGGCGGGAGCACTCGCACCCCAAGTACCGCGGGACCGTGAAATTCTGGGCGGCCAAACCGCCGTCGGACCGTCCGGCCCCCGAGCTGCTGGAGGGCATTTCCGCGCTGCTGGACGCCGGCGCCGCCTACTACACGGCGGTGCAGTCCATCATCCCCATCGCCGCTACCAGCGAGATCATGTTCCGCAGCTACTACGACAAGCTCGTCCGGCGGCCCGGTGACCCGTCCGCGGAGGTATTCCTCCTCGGCTACGACAGCGAGCCGATCCGGGCGGAGAAATCCCTGTACGACCTGGCGGTCTGGACCCGCGAGCGGCCACAGCTTGCAGCCGCCGTCACGGAAGGACCAGCGGCCGGCATCGCCGAGGCTCTCCGACGCGGCAGACCTCCCGCGGGCGCGGACGGCGTCCCCAACGTGGATCCGGGACAGTGGGAGGAGTGGCGTTCCCGTCTCCAGCGGCACCTGGACCGTTACGGGCATGCCGTCTACAACCTTGACTTCGTCAACCCTGTGCCGGCCGATGATCCCTCTGCGCTGCTGGAGACCCTGCGGTACTTCGTGCGGGGACAGGGCAAGGACCCGCACCAGCGCCAGCAGTCCTCAGCCGACCGGCGGGAGGAGCAGGCCCGGCTGATCAGCACCCGGCTGGGTCCCCGCCGTCGGGCCGTTTTCCGCCGGCTGCTGCGGTGGGCGCAGACAGCGGCACCGGTCCGGGAAGACGCACTGGCCGACGTCGGACTGGCCTGGCCGCTGATGAGACGGATGCTGCTGGAGCTGGGGGAGCGGCTCACCGCCTCGGGCGTCATCGCCGCGCCGGCTGACATCTTCTGGCTCCGCCTCGAGGAACTCCGCAATGCCATCGACTTTGGCCTGGCCGCGCCCGGCGCAGCGATCACAGGCACGGACAGGCCGGCGCGGGCCGAGGCCGTTGAGCAGCGCAAGATGCTATGGCGGGGGCAGCGGAAGGCCGCCGCCCCGCAGCTCCTGCCCGAGAGCCGATGGATGGAGCGGGCATTCGGCAGCATGATGCCGGCGCGTACGGTGCAGCGGGCCGGGGACGTCATTACCGGCGTCGGCGCGAGCTCGGGGCAGGTGAGCGCACCGGCGCGGCTGCTGCACGGTCCTGACGACTTCGCCACCATGCGGCCGGGCGAGGTGCTGGTGGCGCGCATGACCACGCCCGCGTGGACGCCGCTGTTTGCCATGGCGTCAGGGGTGGTCACGGACGTTGGCGGCCCGCTGAGCCACAGCTCAATCGTCGCCCGCGAGTACGGCATTCCCGCCGTTCTGGGAACGGGCGTGGCCACCCAGCGAGTGTCCAGCGGACAGCAGGTTAAGGTCGACGGCGACGCCGGCACGGTTACGCTCGACGGTTCCGGTGCCCCGTAGGGCATCCGAAGTGGGTTTTCCACATAGACCTTATGCAGCGTCGTTTTTCCCCCAGGCCAGTGGCAAGCTCTTCGTATGGAGAACGGCACGGCTGCTGCGGAGGCGTTGGAGGCTATTGGTGCCTCGGCGTTGGCGATGGCTGCCGAGCTGCGCAGGGCCGCTCACCCGGGTGCGGCTGGCGCTGGTTTCGAGCCGGATCCCGTTGACCCTCTTGGGGAGCAGGCGACTGCATTCCTGGACGGTTTGAGCGGGGTGGCCGGGATGGAGGCCCGGCTTGCGGCTGTGAAGGTGGAGCTTGCTGCCGGGTACGTCACGGCGGACGCGGCGATGGCAGTCCCGGTTGGCAGCCCGCAGGACGCGGCCGTTCGGCAGATGGCCGTGAGGGCGGAGGTGGCCGGCGCGCTGACCATTAGCGAAGGCGCTGCCGAACGGCTGCTGGTTGAATCGGACATGCTGACCAGGGAACGGCCGATGACACTTGCCGCGCTGCAGCTGGGCCGCATTTCGTGGCAGCACGCCCGGATCATGTGGGATGAGACCGAAGGGCTGTCACCTGAAGCGGCCGCAGCGTTCGAGGCCCACTTCCTGGATCCTGATGCTCCCAACGCGGCGAGGGGCTGCTTTGCCGGGGAGCTGGCACCGGCGAGATTCCGGGCCAAGGCCCGGTCTTGGCGGGAACGGCATCATCAGGACAGCATCGAAAAACGGCACTTCAAGAGCCTGAAGGACCGGCGGCTGGAATTCCGGCCGGACCGGGACGGCATGGCCTGGTTCTCGGCGTACCTGCCCGCGGACCAGGCCACCGGGATCTGGAACCGGACCACTGCCGGGGCGCGTGCGCTTCAAAGGCCTAACGAAACCCGAACCCTCAGCCAGCTCCGGGCCGATCTCTTTTCCACCTGGCTGCTCAAACCAAGCCACGGGGCCGGCGCAATAGACGGAATAGATGGTTCGCCGGCAGGCTCCGGACACGCAGCAGGACCCCCGTCCCCAGGCAGTGTCCCGGACGGTGAGGTGATAACTGGCTCCATCCTCGCTGGAGATCCTCTGGCTGGCGATATGCAGCCTGGTGATGTGCTGGCTGGCGACGTGCCGTCCCCGCAGGCCCAGGTGCTGGTCACAGTTCCGGTGTTCTCGCTGCTCGGCCACACCGACGAGCCCGCCACACTCGACGGGTACGGGCCGATCCCCGCGTCCATGGCCCGCCGGCTCGTCGCCGACGGCGCAACGTCGTTCTTCCGGGTCCTGGTCGACTCGCGGGACGGGGCGCCACTGGAGATCGGCCGCACCAGCTACCGGCTCACCAAACCCATGCGCCAATGGATACGCCTGAGGGACTCCAAATGCACCTTCCCCAACTGCAACAACCATTCCCTGGACAACGACGCCGACCACGTCCTCTCCTGGGCCGACGGCGGCGGCACCGGCGTGACCAATCTCGGCCAGCCGTGCCCGAAACACCACAGACTGAAACACGCCACGGCATGGCGACCGGTCGACGCCACCCGCGACAACCCGCCCGGCTGGATCTCACCCGCCGGGCGGTCCTACCGAGCCGAGTATCAGGACTGGGAATCACCCACCTGGCCGGAGAGCTTTGACCCGGGCAACTTCGGGCCGGGCAACTCTGACCCGGACAACCCTGACCCGGGCAACTTTTGGCCGGGCAACTCCGCGCCCGATAGCTTCCAGCCGGACATGGCCGAGGACCTTGGCCCGCCCCTGCCTCTCGATCCCGTCCGTGAACGGCCCAGCTGGCCTCCACCCGCCGCAGCCTAGGCAAGTGCCGCGGATTCCGCTGGCTACTTACCAGCGGCGTTCAGCAAGCCCTGCCTGGCCAGCAGCTGCCCGGGCGCCAGCCTTCTACTGAGGGCAGCCTTCTTCTTCGCCAGCCTTCGATTGTGCCAGCTTTCTACGGTGTCGGTGTCGGTGTCGGTGTCGGCGTCAGCGTCCGGATCGGGGAGCCGTCCAGCCATGCCGCCACGTCCTCGAGCGCGCCGCCGAAGAACGCGCGGTAGCTGGCGTCGGTCACATATCCCAGATGCGGGGCCAGCAGGGTCCGGGGCGCACTCAGCAGGGGATGGCCAGACGGCAGGGGCTCCTGGTCGAAGACGTCGAGCGCCGCACCGCGGATCCATCCCTCATGGAGCGCAGTCACCAGCGCCCGCTGGTCCACCAGGGGACCGCGGGCGGTATTCACCAGCACGCCGTCGGGACCAAGCAGCCGCAGTTCGCGTTCCCCGACTGTCCCCTCAGTACGCGGCGACAGCCGCAAATGGAGGGACACGACGTCGGACTCCCGGAACAGCTCATCCTTGCCCACTTTCCGGGCACCTGCCGCCGCAGCCGCTTCCTCGGTGAGGTTCTGGCTCCAGGCCAGCACCTCCATCCCGAAGGCGCGGCCGTAACCGGCCATGCGGGTCCCAATCTTTCCCAGCCCCACAATTCCAAGCGTCTTGCCGGACAGCTCGAAGCCGACGCCGGTCTGCCACCGCCCGTCGCGCAGTGCGGCCTCCTCCTGCGTCAGATTCCGGGCAAACGCCAGCAGTAGCGCCCACGTCAGTTCAGGCGCAGCTGTGGGGGAGCCTCCCGTTCCGCAAACCGTGATCCCCAGCCGTGATGCTGCCTCCACGTCGATCGAGGCATTGGCGGCGCCGGTGGTGACCAGCAGTTTCAGCTGCGGCAGCTTCTCGAGGATCCGGCCGGGAAACGGTGTCCGCTCCCGCATGGCAATGATGATGTCGGTGTCCCGCAGCGCATCCACAACCTCCGCCTCTGTGGCCAGGTGCTGGTCGAACACCGTGACGGCGACGCCGCGGTGTTCGAGGGAACTCCAGTCGGCGAAGTTGTGGGCCACGTGCTGGTAATCGTCAAGAATCGCGAGCTTGTGCATGCTGTCCTTCTGCCGTGAAATGAGACCTGCGCTTAAGCCAAGGAGGTAGGAACCCGCTGGTGCGGGCCCCTACCTCCTGAGGCTAGTCGAGTAGTAACTGGTAAGGGTCCCGGGTCGGCGTGAGTCGGCCGGGGAGCCTGGCTGGCCGGGGAGCCTGGCCAGCCGGGAAAACTAGCCGGGTGAGCTCAGCCGGCCTTGACGGCCAGCACCGGGCAGGATGCCTCCAGCAAAATCTGCTGGGCCGTGCTGCCCATGATCAGCTTTCCAACCGGAGTCCGCTTCCGGAGGCCGATCACGATGAGATCGGCCCGGTACTTCTCCGCGGCATCCAGCACCTCGTTGGCCGCATCATTGCCGCGCACCGGCTGCAGCACCAGGTGCTCAATGCCTTCCTTTTCCAGCCGTGCCGTCACCTCGTTGATGTCCGCGGCCTGGGCGTACCGCTTGTCCACGATGGCGTCGCCCCGCGAGGAGTTGATGACGACCAGGCGGCTTTGGCTCTTCTGCGCCTCGGTGATGGCCCGGTCCAGGGCTGCGGTGCCCTCGGCCGTGGGAACGTAGCCGACAATGATGCTCACGATTTCTCCTGTCCGTGGTTGGCATGCGTGCTGTCCGAGCGGTCTTTGGCCTCGGCAGGGCCCTCGACACCTGGTGCGGCAGCCGGTCCGGCAGCAGGCCCGGCAACAGCGGGTCCGCCGGCAGCCGCAAATCCCGCAGGCTGCGGCCGCAGGCGACGCCACATCTTGAACAGGAACGGCCAGAGGAGCACGAGCGCCACGATGATGTAGACCACGACGGCGATCGGCTCGCTCCACAGCCCGGAGACGTCGCCGGCGCTCAGCTGGAGCGTCTGACGCAGCTGCTTCTCCAGGCGGGGTCCGAGGATCACGCCGAGGATCAGCGGCAGGACCGGCAGGCCGTAACGGCGCATCAGGAAACCCAGTGCGCCGAGCACCAGCAGGATCGCCAGGTCGAACGCCTGCAGGTTCACCGAGTAGGCGCCCAGCGTGGCGAAGAAGAGGATGCCTGCGTAGAGGTAGGGACGGGGCAGCCGGAGCAGCTTCGCCCAGACGGGGGCCAGGGGAAGGTTGACCAGCAGCAGCAGGAAGTTGCCGATGAACAGGCTGGCAATCAGTGCCCAGACCAGCGGGCCTTCGTTTTCAAACAGGAGCGGTCCGGGCTGGATGCCGAACTGTACGAACGCCGCAAGCATGACGGCGGCGGTGGCGTTGGTCGGCAGGCCAAGGGCCAGCATCGGGGTCAGGGTGCCCGCCGCGGCGGCGTTGTTGGCGGCCTCAGGACCGGCGACACCTTCAATGGCGCCCTTGCCGAACTCCTCGGGGTGCTTGGAGAGCCGCTTCTCGGTGACGTAGGAGAGGAAGGTTGGGATCTCGGCCCCGCCGGCGGGCAGTGCGCCGAACGGGAATCCGAAAGCTGTGCCGCGCAGCCACGGCTTCCAGGACCGCTTCCAGTCCTTCTTGCCCATCCACGGTGTGCCGACAGGGATGATCTGCAGCGGCGTGCGGCGCAGGTGCGCCGCCACCCACAGGGCTTCACCCACGGCGAAGATCGCCACGGCGACGACGACGACGTCGAGGCCGTCGGAAAGCAGCGGCAGGCCGAAGGTGAGGCGGGCCTGCCCGGAGACGATGTCGAGGCCGACGAGGCCGATCGCCAGGCCCAGCCCGAGGGACGCGAAGCCGCGCAGCCGGGAGGAGCCCAGGACCGCGGTGACGGCCAGCAGGGCCAGGACCATGATGGCGAAGTAGCTCGGCGAGCCGAGGCTCACGGCGAACTGGACCACAATCGGCGCGAAGACCACAAGAAGCGTGGTGCCGATGGCGCCCGCGACGAACGAACCGATGGCCGCCGTCGCCAGTGCCTGTGCGGCCCGGCCGGCCTTGGCCATGAGGTTGCCCTCGATGGCAGTGATCACCGAGGACGATTCGCCGGGGGTGTTGAGCAGGATGGAGGTGGTGGAGCCGCCGAACATGCCGCCGTAGTAGATGCCGGCAAACATGATGAACGCGCTGGTCGGTTCGAGGACGGTGGCCACCGGAAGCAGCAGCGCCACCGTCATGGCCGGGCCGATACCGGGCAGAACGCCGACGGCGGTGCCCAGGATGACGCCGATCAGGGCGTACAGGAGGTTCATGGGGGTCAGCGCCGTCGCGAACCCGTCCATGAGTGAGGACAGGATGTCCATCTAGAGAATCCCTTCAAGGAGACCGGCTGGAAGGGCGATGCCCAGGCCGAGGTAGAAGCCGTAGAAGGTCAGGAGCGCCAGGGCCACGGAGATCAGTCCGTCGCGGATGTAGTGGCGGCTTCCCAGCGCCCAGACGCTGCCCCAGAAGAGCACCGTTCCGGAGATGACCCAGCCGGCCCAGTCGATCAGCAGGATGTTGGCGATGAAGGCGCCGGCCAGGGGGAGGACGGTCTTCCAGTCGCTCGGGTGGGTCAGGTCAACGTCCTCGCCGCCCTCGGCCTCGCCGCTTCCGCCCCGGAGAACGTTCAGTGCCAGCAACACGGCGCAGACGAGCAGGAGTGCTCCCACGATGATGGGCAGGGCCTTCGGGCCTACCGGATCCGACTGGGAGTACGGCACAACCAGGCGCGCTGCGTCAATGAGAACCAGGGCGCCGACCGCCCCGAGCAGGGCTGCGATGCCCAGCTCGGAGCGGCCTTTGAGGCGGGAGGCCAAGGTGGTCACGCCAATCCGAGCTTCGTCAGCACGTCGGCGACCCGCTTGTCCTGCTCGGTGAGGAAGGTCTTGAATTCGTCACCGGTGACAAAGGCGTCAGTCCAGCCGCGGGTCTTCAGGGTTTCCTTCCAGGAAGCCGACTCGTGCATCTTCTCCAGCGTGGCGATCAATGCGTCGCGGTCGGCGTCGCTGATGCCCGGAGGTGCCACGATACCGCGCCAGTTGGTGAAGACGAGGTCGATGTTGGACTCCTTCAGGGTGGGGGCGTCCACGCCTTCCAGCCGGTTTTCACCGCTCGTTGCCAGGACGCGGATGGACCCGGACTTGATCTGCTGCATGTATTCGCCCGCACCGGAGGCCGCGAAGCCAAGCTTGTTGCCGATAATGGCCGGGAGCAGGTCCCCGCCGCCGTCGTAGGAGACGAAGTTGACCTTGGTCGCGTCGATGCCCACGGCACCGGCCAGCTGCATCGGCAGCAGGTGGTCGGGGCCGCCCGCCGAGGAGCCGCCGCCGACGCTGACCTTGGACGGGTCCTTCTTCCAGGCAGCCACCAGGTCATCGATGGTCTTGTACGGGGAGTCCTTGGAAACCATGATGGCGCCGGGCTCTTCGATGAGCTTCGCGAGCGGGGTGGTATCCGTCAGCTTCGACTCGGACTTGTTGGTGTAGCTGGCGCCGACTACGCCGAGGCCCATGAGCATGGCCAGGTCGCCGTTGCCCTTTTCGTTGACCACACGCGCCAGGCCCACGGTGCCGCCGGCGCCGGCGAGGTTGAAGACCTCGGGGTTGGTGGCCAGCTTCTCGTCTTCGAGAACCTTTGCCGCGGCGCGTGCCGTGGTGTCGTAGCCGCCGCCGGGAGTGTTCGGCACCATGATGCGCAGCCCGGTGAGGGGTGCGGTGCTTGCCCCGGTGGTGGCGGTGCCGGCGTCGTTCTTGCCTGTCGCTCCACAGCCGGAAGCCATCAGGGCGATGCCTGCAGCGACGGCCGCGACGCGCAATGCGCTGAATCCGCGCATGTTGTTCCTCTTCTCGTTGGTCCGTTTGATCGGTGTGCTCCGATGCTAGGACCGAACGTGATGCGGCTCACGCTTGTGTAACCAGAGAAAGTTAAGTTCATTGCGTTCACGTTTCCGCCCTCCCACAAGGGGGCAAACGGCGTTGCAGGCCCGGTACCGTTAGGTATAGCCCCACCCGCGCACCCACAGGAAGAACAGCAGCACATGACTCGACGGCGAGGAATGTCCCTTGCGGGGCAGTATCTTCGGCTGCAGCTCCTGATCGTGCTGGCGGTTCTCGTGGGCGTTGTTGCCATCTCGCTGGCCCAGTCGGCCGCGGCGTTTGAACGGGTTGAGGGCCGCCAGGCCCTTTCGGCCGCCGAAACGCTGGCAGCCAACCCCGCCGTCCGGAGGCTCCTGCCGGACGCTCAGCCCCAGAGCGGATCCGTGCTTCCCTCCGTGGCAGAGGCGGTGCGGACCATCTCGGGGTCCTCCCTGGTCGCGCTGGCCCGCACCGACAGGACGGTGGTGACGTCGTCGGACCCGTCGCAGGAGGACCGGCCGCTGGAGCTTGGCGAGAGCGCGGTGATGACCGGGCGGGCGTGGACCGGGGTGGTCCGGACCGGGGCCGGGGAAGTGGTGGCCGCGCACGTGCCGGTGCTGAACGACGCCGGCAAGATGGTGGGGATCGCCGTCGTCGGCAGGAACTACCCGTCAGTGCTGGAACGGCTGGGCGACGCAGTCCCGAACCTGCTGACGTATCTGGGCGTGGCGAGTGTCCTGGGCGTGGCGGGTTCGCTGCTGCTGGCCCGCCGCGTCAAGCGCCAGACGCTCGGCATGGAGCCGGACGAGATCACCGGCCTCGTGGAGAACCGCGAGGCGATGCTGCACGGGCTCAAGGAGGGTGTGGTGGCGCTGGACCCGCAGCAGCGCATCACCGTGGTCAACGACAGTGCCCGCAGCCTGCTGGGCCTGCCGCACGACTGCGTTGGCAAGGATCTGGGGAGCCTTGCGGTGCCGCCGGCGCTTCGCGAGGTACTCACCGAGGACCAGCCCGGCCCCGACCGCCTGGTCCTGGTGGGCGAGCGGCTGGTGGTGCTGAACCGGATGCCGATGCGCTCGCACGGGCGGGTGATCGGTTCCGTCACCACTCTGCGCGACCGGACTGAACTGGCCTCCCTGGAGCGCGAGCTGGGCACCACGCGCACCGCGACGGACACCCTCCGCGCGCAGGCGCACGAGTTCGCCAACCAGCTGCACACGATCTCCGGCCTGATCCAGATCGGCGAGTATGACGCCGTCGTGCAGTTCGTCAACGGCACGACGTCGAACCGGACCCGCCTGAACGACGACGTGACCAGCAGGATCGGGGACCCGGCTCTGGCGGCGCTGCTCATTGCCAAGGCGAGCCTGGCCGCGGAGCGCGGAGTGTCCCTGCAGCTGGCGGAGGAATCCCGGCTGGGCAGGGTGGATGAGGAGCTGTCCCGCGATCTCACCACGGTGGTGGGCAACCTCGTGGACAACGCACTCGATGCCGTCACCAGCGCCGCTGAGGCCAGGGTCGAGGTGCTGATCGGGGAGGACGACGGCGGTGTGCGGGTTGACGTGAGGGATTCGGGACCGGGGGTCCCGGCGGAGGTCATGGACGACATTTTCCGGCAGGGGTTTAGTACCAAGAATTCGCCCGACGGCGGCCGCGGCTATGGCCTGGCGCTCGCCAGGGTGGTCTGCCAGCGCCGGGGCGGGCGGCTCACCGTGCGGAATGACCACGGTGCGGTGTTTACGGCCCTGCTGATGCGCAAGGGCACTGCTGATGCTTAGCACTACTGATGCTTAACGAGGAGCTGACTTGATCAACGTACTCATCGTCGACGACGACTTCATGGTGGCCAAGGTCCACGCCGGCTTTATCCAGCGGACGCCGGGGTTCGCCGTGGTGGGGGTGGCCCACACCGGTGCGCAGGCTGTGCTTGAGACCAAACGGCTGCAGCCTGACCTGGTGCTGCTGGACATCCACCTGCCCGACATCAACGGCCTGGACCTGATGCACCAGCTGCGTGAGGTGGCGCCCGAACTGGACGTGCTGGTGATCAGTGCCGCGCGCGAGGTGGAGACGGTGCGGAAGGCGCTGCGCGGCGGGATCGTGCACTACCTCATCAAGCCGTTTTCGCAGACCGACCTGCAGGAGCGCCTGGAGCACTACCGGAATACCTACCGGAGCCTGGCCTCGTCCAAGGACGTGGCGGAGCAGTCGGACGTCAACCGCGTTTTCGGGCTGGAGCGCGCGGACCGTCCGCTGCCGAAGGGGTGCAGCGCCGAGACACTCCAGGTGGTGGAGAAGGCGCTGCGCGGCGCCGGCGGTGACGTGTCCGCCGCCGAGCTGGCCGTGCAGGTGGGGACGTCGCGCGTCAGTGCCCGGCGCTATCTGGAGTACCTCAACGATGAGGGGCTGGTGGACGTGACACTCAAGTACGGCGTCGGACGCCCCGAGCGAAGGTATGTGTGGAAGGCGGGGTGAACGACCCGCTCTTTAGCGACCCGCTCTTTAGCTGCACGGTTTTTAGCTGCACCCGTCAGGGCCGCGCCCTGAGTTCTTCAATCCCCTGCAGCGCACTGACGGTGACCGCATCGATGTCGGCAGTGCCGTCAATGCGCACCAGCAGGGCGCGCCTGCCGTAGCGTTCGATGACGGGCTCGGTCTCCTGCCGGTACAGCTCCAGCCGGTGCCGGATGACGTTCTCGGTGTCATCGCTGCGCCCCTCGGCCTCGGAGCGGAGCAGCAGCCGGCGGACGATCTCGTCGTCGCCGGCGGCGATTTCGACCACCGCATCGAGCCTGTTCCCGGCGGCGTCCAGGATTCCGTCAAGGTCATCCATCTGGCTCACAGTGCGCGGGTAGCCGTCCAGGAGGAAGCCGTTCCTTGCGTCCCGTTCCTGCAGCCGCTCACGCAGCATGGCGGTGGTGAGATTGTCCGGGACGAGGTTGCCGGCGTCGAGGAATCGCTTGATTTCCCGGCCCAGGGGCGAGCCGTTGGCCAGGTGGCTGCGGAACATGTCCCCGGTGGAGATCTCGGGGATGTGAAGCTGTCCGCTGAGCCGGCGAGCCTGGGTGCCCTTGCCGGATCCGGGCGGGCCGATGAGCAGGATGCGGGTCATGCCGATGTTCCGATCTGCCGGGAGAGCACGCTTGTGCCCATTCTTCCGTCCGTCCCTGCCCCCTGCAATGGGTGCGTGCTGGCCGCGGTCCCGGCTGTCCGGTTCAAATGCCGGCGGCGCGTTCCTCCAGCAGCTCCCGGGTGCGCCGGTTCCGGGCCAGCCCGGCCGCCGCAGCGAATTCGGAACGTGCCTCCTCGGTCCGGCCGAGCCGGACCAGCAGTTCGCCGCGGACACTGGGCAGCAGGTGCGTTCCGCGCAGCGCCCCTCCGGAGGCGAGTCCGTCAACGATCACCAGCGCAGCCGCCGGTCCGGTGGCCATGGATACGGCCACGGCCCTGTTCAGTTCCACCACGGGGCTGGGCGCGATCCTGCCCAGTGCTTCATAGAGCAGGACGATGCGCTGCCAGTCGGTGTCGTCGACGCTGGGTGCCGTCGAGTGGCATTCGGCGATCGCGGCCTGCAGCGCGTAGTTTCCACGGCCCCGCCCCAGCGCGTCGCAGCGTCGCAGGGCGGCACGGCCGCGGCCGATCTGCGCCCGGTCCCACCGCGTCCGGTCCTGGTCCGCCAGCAGGACCGGAGACCCGTCGGGGGTGGTGCGGGCGGGGAAGCGGGAGGCCTGGAACTCCATCAGGGCCACCAGGCCGTGGGCCTCGGGCTCGCGGGGGACCAGGCCCGCCAGGATGCGGCCGATCCGCAAGGCCTCCTGCGCGAGGTCCGGCCGGATCCACGCGTCTCCCGCGGTTGCGGCATATCCTTCCGTGAACATCAGATAGACGACGCCGAGGACCGCTCCCAGCCGCGCACCCCACTCGTTGGGCTCGGGAACCTCAAAGGGCACCCGGGCCGCGGCGAGCGTTTTCTTGGCCCGCACAATCCGCTGCTGCACCGTGGCGACAGGCACCAGGAACAGCCGTGCGATCTCCTCCGTGGTGAGGCCGCCCACCACCCGCAGTGTCAGGGCCATCTGCGCCTCCCGGGAGAGGACCGGGTGGCAAGCGGTGAACACGAGCCGGAGAACGTCGTCCTCCAGCGGAACCCAGGTCACGCCGTCGTCGTCTTCCAGGTCCCGGGCCGTGGCCCGGTAGCGTTCCTCAAGCCGTTCGGAACGCCGCCATGCATCGATGGCTTTGCGTTTGGCGACGGCGGTGAGCCAGGCGGCAGGGTTGTCAGGTGTCCCGGATGCCGGCCACTGGACCAGGGCCTCAGCCAGGGCTTCCTGCGCCAGGTCCTCGGCGAAACCAACATCCCGGGTGGCACGGGCGAGGGCACCGACGATGTGTGCACCCTCGATCCGCCAGAGGGCATCGAGCCGGCGCCGGACCCCGGCGCCGGCATCAGGGTTCCCCACAGCTTCGCTCACCGCCTGCCCGCTCACTCCCTGCCCGTTCACTTAGCCGGCCAGCGGCTCAGGGCTGGTTCAGCTCCTGGCGCCACACGGCTTCCTTCTTGATGTACTCGTTGTCCGCGAAGTCGGCAAAGTCGTCGGCCTCAGCGATCCGGCGGACCTCAAGCTTCGATCCGGGACCCAGCGGGCAGCGGCTGGCCCATTCCTTCGCCTCCTCCTTGGAAGCCACCTGGACAATCCAGAAGCCGTTGAACAGCTCATGCGTTTCCCCGTAGGGGCCGTCCGTCACCACGGGCGGTTCCTCGGAGAAGTCGACCACGAAGGCCGAGCCCTCGGACAGGTCGGTCAGGCCCTCGCCGGCGAGCATGACGCCGGCCTTGATGAGCTGTTCGTTGTAGGCGCCCATCTGGTTGAGGATCTCCTCGAACGGAACCTGCTTCGACGCCTCGATGGCCTCGTCCGTGGCGCGCATGATGAACATGTACTTCATGGTTCTCTCCTTGCCTTGACGTGGACGCCGTGTGCGTCCGTCTACTATCCCGTCGAACGGGGCCTGCGGAAATCGACAGGTGGTCAGGAATTTTTTCAGGGCCGGAATTTTTCAGGCAGTGCCGAAGGGGTTGTCGATGGCGAACTTCCATCCTTCGCGTCCTTTGCGGAGGACGTCGGCCGTCCTGCCGTGGAGGTCCACGTTGCTGCCGTCGGCTGCGGTGCCCTTGATGGCCCATTCGGCGATGGCGAGGGCGATGTCGCCCATGACGTAGACATGGCGGGTGGTCATCCTGATGGGCAACCCGGCCTGCAGGAATCCCATCATGGCGTTGACGCTGTCTTCGCCGGTGGTAGGCATGCCCGGCTGGGGAACAAACACGGCATCCGGCTCGAAGAACTCCAGCATTCCGTCAACGTCCCTGGCGTTGAAACGCGCTGCCCACGCCATGTGTAAAGCATGCGGATCCGTTATTCCCACGGGGCCCTCCCCACGACTCCATCGTCTGAGGTGGGCAATCTATCAGCAGCGGGGTACGGACGCCAGAGGGCAACAGCCAGCCCGCGGGCCGACGCCTGGCTACCCGCGCCGGCGGACCTCAATCTGGCCCTCGTTCACCCTGGCCTCGTAGCTGGGCTGCGGCGTGGTTGCCGGCCCGCGGACTATGTGGCCGTCGTCGAGCCGGAACGTGCTGCCGTGCCAGGGGCAGGTGACACAGCCATCGGCGATCGTGCCCTCATCGAGCGGGCCGCCCATGTGGCTGCACACGCTGTCCAGGGCCTGGACCCCGGCCCCGGAGCGGTACAGCAGGACCGACACCTTGCCGGCATCGACCTTTCGGTGGGCGCCGTCGGCGAGCTCGGATTCTGCAAGGACCGGAGTCCACTGCCTGGGCCCCGTCCTGCCTGCCGTCTTGTTGACGTTAACCGTGTTGGCGAAAACCAGGTGGCCGCCGAGGAATCCGCCGAACATCAGGACTCCGAAGCCGGCCAGTCCAAGAGCCCTGCCGGCGGGCCGGTTGCCGGAGGCCCGAGCCACGGCCGAGGAGGAGAACAGGCAGAGCGCTGTTCCGTTGGCGGCCGCATGGACGAGTCCCACCCGCCGCGATTTGCCCTGCGTGTCGGACCAGTCGTTGAGGCCGGCTGCAGCTGTTGGGACGGCCGTTGCTATTCCTGCGGCCACCAGGATGTCGGCGGCCGGCTCGGAGGCGGGGCCTCCCACGGCATCGAGGAGCGTGGCCATGGACCACGCCCCGATCGGGAAGTCGGTCAGAACCGGATGCAGCGGGTGGCCCAGCAGGGTGCCGCTGAGGGTGTTGCGGACGGGCCGCGGCTGGACGGCTTTTCCCACGGCCTTGGAGACGGCGGCGGCCACCCCGTCCAGCCGGTCAAAGTGTTCAATGGCATCAACTAACGCATGCAGCGGGTTCATGGCGGACTCCTTGGGCCTGGCGGTCAGGACACGTAGTGCACCAAAGTCTGCATCGCCGTGAACGCGATGACAAGGTGCCGGCAGGGCAGTCTCCGGTAACGTAATTGCACATGCCGCTGCCACCGTCCCGAATTTCCCGCGACCCCGCCGCCCCCGTTGCCTCCGTTGCCGAGGGGCTGGTGAAGCCGGTCATGGCGGGCATCGTGACGGCGCTTGTCGGCTTCACTTCGACCTTCGCAGTGGTTCTCTCCGGCCTCCGTGCCGTGGGGGCCGACCCCCGGCAGGCGTCGAGCGGCCTCCTCGCCCTGTGTCTGGTGGTCGGCGCCGGAGTGGTGCTCCTCGCCTGGCGGAGCCGGCTGCCGGTGACCCTCGCCTGGTCAACCCCGGGGGCCGCCCTGCTGGCCGTTGCGGGAGTTCCCGACGGCGGGTGGCCGGCCGCCGTCGGCGCCTTTCTGGTGACCGGGGTCCTGATCGCCGTGACCGGGCTTGTCCGCCCCCTGGGCAGACTCATCAGCAGTATCCCGGCACCCCTGGCACAAGCCATGCTGGCGGGGGTGCTGCTGCCGTTGTGCCTTGCCCCGGTGGAGGCGCTGCAGACCGCTCCGCTGCTGGTGGTTCCGGTCCTGCTGTGCTGGCTGCTGCTTTCACGGTTCGCGCCCCGCTGGGCGGTTCCCGGCGCACTGGCCGTGGCGCTCGCCGGCATCGTGGTGCAGCTGGCTGTTGACGGCCGGGCCGTGCCGGCCGGCGGTCTGCTGCCGGACCTGGCATGGACTGCGCCGTCCTGGTCGGTGGGCGCGGTGGCAGGCATCGCGCTGCCGCTGTACATCGTGACCATGGCGTCCCAGAACGTGCCCGGCGTGGCGGTGCTCGGGTCCTTCGGGTATCAGGCGCCGTGGCGGGCATCCATGCTGGTCACGGGCACAGGAACGCTGCTTGCCGCGCCGTTCGGCGGCCACGCCATCAACCTTGCCGCGCTCAGCGCCGCGCTGGCAGCCGGGGAGGAGGCCGGCGCGGACCGGGGCCGGCGCTGGGTGGCGGGCTTCGTCTCAGGACTGGCGTACCTGCTCCTGGGCGCCTTCTCCGCCGGACTCGCCGCCCTGGTGGCTGCGGCTCCTGCCGGGGTGCTGGAAGCGGTCGCCGGGCTCGCCCTGCTGGGCACGCTCGCAGGGTCTGCGGCCTCGGCTCTCGCAGAGCCGGGGGAGCGGACGAGCGCCGTGGTGGCCTTCCTCGTGGCCGCGTCCGGGCTGACCTTCCTCGGGATCGGGGCGGCGTTCTGGGCATTGCTGGCGGGCCTCCTGGTCCGGGAGGTGCTCAGGGACCGGAGCAATCCGCAAGGCAAAACTGCGGGTTAGTTGCCGGCTGCCCGCCGGGTTCTGTGCTCGGCGGCCGGGTAGACGCCAAGGATCCACACCTCGGTGGTGAAGAAGTCCAGTTCCTCGAGGGCACGGCTGAGCGCCGGATCCTCGGGGTGCCCTTCGACGTCGACCATGAACATCGTCGCCGCGAACTCGTTCCCCACCATGTAGCTTTCAAGCCGGGTCATGTTCACGCCGTTCGTGGCGAAGCCGCCCAGCGCCTTGTAGAGGGCGGAGGGAACGTTCCGCACCCGGAAAACGAAGCTGGTGACCGCCGGGCCGGGCAGTGCTTCCCGGGCGGGGAGTTCCGTTTCCCGGGCCAGGACCACAAAGCGGGTGGTGTTGGAGGGGTCGTCCTCGACTGCAGAGGCCAGGACTTCCAGGCCGTAGAGCTCGGCGGCCAGCGGCGGTGCGAGGGACAGCTTGGTGGGATCGTTCCACTCCCGCACCTCGCGGGCCGATCCGGCGGTGTCGCCGGCGATCACGGGTTTCAGCCCGGCCTCGCGGATCAGTTTCCGGCACTGGCCCAGGGCGTGAATGTGGCTGTGGACCTCGGTGGCGCCCTCGATGGTGCTGCCCGGGATGCCCAGCAGGTCGAAGTGGATGGGCAGGAAGAACTCTCCCACGATCTGCAGGCCGGAGTGCGGCAGCAGCAGGTGGATGTCGGCCACCCGGCCGGCGATGGAGTTCTCGATCGGGATCATGGCCAGATCCGTCGCGCCGCTGGACACCAGCTCGAAGGCGTCCTCGAAGCTGGCGCAGGGAACGCTCTCCAAGGCGGGGAACATCTGCTTGCAGGCTATGTCTGAGTTGGCGCCGGGCTCACCCTGGAACGCAATTTTCTGGGCCACGTTCCGTATGATGTCACGCCCGGCGCCGGCTAATCCAAACGGTGCTGCTTCACCTAAACTGCGCCGCCGCGCCCAAACAGCGCCTCGTCACGCAAACGGCGCCTCCCTACGCGAACAGCTGCTACCTCTTCGCGTAGTCGCTGAACCCCTGCCAGTCGATCACCACGCAGGCTTCATCGCCTACGGTCCAGGCATCATGTCCGGGCGGAATGATGGCGAAGTCACCGGGCCCGTACTCCATCTCCTCGCCGTCATCCATGACCACCTTCATCCGGCCGGAGACGAAGTAACCCTGATGGGCAGCCTGGCAGCTGTCCGTCTTGGCGATGGGTTTCACGTGCTGTGACCAGCGCCAGCCTGCCTCGAACGTGGCACGGCCCACGCCGCCGCCTTCCATGTGCACCAGCTGGAGCTGGCCTTTGCCGTCCTCAAACGGCCGGGTCTCCTCGGGCGAGTCGAAACTCTTGCGGATTAGACCTGGCATCTTAACCTCCTGTAGTGGATTTCCTGTTCCTGGGATGAAGGCTTGGAACGCAGATGCCGCTGTCTGCTACGCCACTTTGTAGGCCCGCCGGAGTGTCATGTCAAGGTCCGAAAACACCGCTCTGGATGCGGGCGATTTAAGTGCGGGCGAGCCGCTCGATGTCCTCACGGAATTCACTGACCATGGATGCGGTAACCGTTGCCTTTGTCTGGCTGACAGCCTCGAGGTAGCTGTCCGTCGTCAGCGTACCCTTCGCTGGTTGCCCGGCCCCGTCCTTTGGCTCCCGCACGGCGCACTCCAATGCGCGCTGCGACGCCTTCCGTGCAGCGCATCAGGCTGGCGTTCCGGCCCTCCGGGATTGCTGACGGCGGGTACCCCAGACAGGGCCGCCCGCCAGCGTGTGCCCGTTGCCAGTGGCCCCTTACTGGGCGGCGTCGAACCCGGCAAGCAGGCGGCGCGATGCAGTCTGCATGTGCGAGCGCATGGTCGCGGTGACTGCGGCGGGGTCGTGGGCTTCCAGCGCCGTGAAAATTTCGCGGTGTTCCTTCAGTGCGGCGGCGGCGTGGCCTTCGTCGGTCAGGGCCCGGTCAACCCAGATGCGAAGCAGCGAGCGGATGCTTTGCAGCAGCTCCCGGAGCACGTCGTTGCCGGAGCCTACGGCGATCTCGCGGTGGAACGCGGCGTCGGCCTCCACAAAGGCGGCCAGGTCGTCGAGGTTGTCCTCCATGGTCTGAAGGTTGGCGCGCATGCGGTCCAGTGCCGCGTCGTCGATGCGTTCAGCGGCCAGCTGCGCGGCCTGCACCTCGAGCCCGCTCCGGAGCTCCACCAGTTCGCGGGTGCGCGGTGCGCCCAGCATCAGGCCCCAGCTCAGGGTGCGGGGCAGCAGTTCCGAAACGCCGTCCCGCAGATACGTTCCTGATCCCGGCCGCACAATGACGATGCCCAAAATCTCCAAGGCCGCCAATGCTTCGCGCACTGCCGACCGGCCCACGCCGAGGGAGGCGGCAAGCGTCCGCTCGGCGGGAAGTCTGGTGCCGGCTGCGATATCGCCGCTGGTGAAGTAGGCCAGCAGGCGCTCGGCGACCTCGGACACCACCGATCCCTGTTCCATGGGGCCAAGGGCGGCGCTGATCTTGGCCGTAGCGGCTGTGGTGTTTTCGGACATCTTCAAAGCGTAGCAACCGGCTGACCAATTCTCGGGGGAAAAGCGGTAAGAGCAGATAAATCCGTCAACCGGTTGACCAATTTGCCGTTGGAGTCGTATGGTTGATCTCACACGCTTAGCCAATGCCGGTCTCCTTCCGGCGGAGGGCATTGAGACAACCCCCACGCCTCCAGAGCAGGGTGCGGCCGGGGATACCAATATCTAGGAGTCAATGTGGACACCACACAATCGGTGGTCGAACGATCTGCAATCAGGAAAGTGGCGATCCGGCTCGTTCCGTTCGTCGCCTTGATGTTCTTCATCAACTACCTTGACCGCACGGCCATCTCCTTTGCCGGCCCCAACGGCATGAACACGGACCTCGCCCTCTCCGCGGCGCAGTTCGGCTTCGCTTCCGGCGTTTTCTTCATCGGTTACATCCTGCTCGAGGTCCCCAGCAACCTGGCCCTGCACAAGTTCGGCGCCCGGCGCTGGCTGGCCCGCATCATGGTCAGCTGGGGCATCGTCTCGCTCCTGTTCACCTGGGTCGGCAACGTTGAGCAGCTCTACATCCTGCGCTTCATCCTCGGTGTCGCCGAGGCCGGCTTCTTCCCCGGCGCCATCCTCTTCCTGAGCCTTTGGGTTCCGGCCCGGCACCGCAGCAAGATCCTTGCCCTCTTCTACCTGGCACAGCCGCTGACCACCGTCATCGGTGCTCCGCTGGCCGGCCTCCTCATCCAGCAGCACGGCCTCTTCGGCCTCGCCGGCTGGCGGGTCATGTTCTTCGGCGTCGCGCTCCCCGCGATCATCGTCGGCATTATCGCCTGGTTCTACCTGGCTGATTCCCCGGCCAAGGCCAAGTGGCTCACGGCTGAAGAAAAGACGTGGCTGACCGGCGCCCTGGAGAAGGAAAAGAAGGAAACCGTCGCCAGCAACAAGCATGTCAGCGTCCGCACCGTCTTCGGCAACGGTCGCGTCTGGGTCCTGTCCGCCATCTACTTCGGCTTCATCTACGGCCTGTACGCCCTCGGCTTCTTCCTGCCCACCATCATCGCCGGCTTCGAGACCATCTACGGCGCCAAGTTCGATGTCCTGCAGAAGGGCCTCATCACGGCGATCCCTTACCTGCCGGCAGCCGCTGCCCTGTACTTCTGGTCCAAGGACGCCACGAAGCGGGGTGTGAAGACCTGGCACATCGCTGTTCCCGCCCTGGTCGGCGGCCTCAGCATCCCGCTGGCGCTGTTCGCCGGCTCCCCGGCGGCCACCATCGCCGTCATCACCATTACGGCCATGTCCATCTTCGCGGCACTGCCCAACTTCTGGACCGTGCCCACCCAGTTCCTAACAGGGGCTGCCGCTGCTGCAGGCATCGCCCTGATCAACACCGTGGGCAACCTGGCAGGCTTCAGCGCCGGCTACATCACGGGCTGGCTCAAGGACTGGACCGGCAGCTACACGGTTCCGATGTTTGTCGTCGGCGGTTTCATGCTCCTCTCCTGCATCCTCATGGTGGCCCTGAGCCGCTCCGGCAAGGTCAGCCAGGGAGTTGCGGCAGAGGCGCTGGATCCAGCGGGCGCCGGACACCACTCCGAGCCGTAACCAGCACAGCGCCGTAAGCAAAAAAACCAGCGGCACCCCAAGCCGGTTGCGCCCTCCGCCACGGAGGGCGCAACCACACCAACAGCGCCAAACAGATTTCCCACGCCCAACCACCAGCCAAGAGCCACCTCAGGAGAAACCGCATGACCCGCCTGTTCAATGAACCTGCAGCGTTTGCTGATGAGATGATCGAGGGCTTTGTTGCCTCGCATGGCCGGTGGGTGCGGCGTGTTTCCGGCGGCGTGGCCCGCAGCACGAGGAGCACCCGGGACACGGTGGCCTTGGTGATCGGCGGCGGTTCCGGCCATTACCCGGCGTTCGCGGGTCTGGTGGGCCAGGGGCTGGCGCACGGCGCGGCGATGGGCAATCTCTTCGCGTCCCCGTCGGCGCAGCAGGTTTACAACGTGGCCAAGGCCGCGAACAACGGTGCCGGGGTGCTGCTGGGTTACGGCAATTACGCCGGTGACGTGCTGCACTTCACGCAGGCCCAGGACAAGCTCCGCGCCGAGGGGATTGACTGCCGCAGCATCGCCGTGACCGACGATGTTTCCTCCGCCCCGCTGGCCGAGCGGCACAAGCGCCGGGGTATCGCCGGCGACCTGACGGTCTTCAAGGTCGCTGCGGCCGCCGCGGAGGCAGGGCATTCGCTGGACGCCGTCGTGGAGATTGCCGGACGTGCCAATGACCGAACCCGGTCCTTCGGCGTCGCGTTCTCCGGCTGCACCCTCCCGGGCGCGGAGAACCCGCTGTTCACCGTCCCGGAGGGACGGATGGCCGTGGGCATGGGCATTCACGGCGAACCGGGCATCGATGAAACAGGCATTCCGACGGCGGATGAGCTCGCCGAACTGCTTGTGGGCAAGCTCCTCACCGAGGTCCCCGATGGCCTTGCGTCGCCTGGCGACACCAACAAACGTGCGCGGGTGGTGCCGATCCTGAACGGCCTGGGCTCGGTGAAGTACGAGGAACTGTTCGTGGTGTACCGCCGCGTCGCCCAGCTCCTGGCCGAGGCCGGCGTGGAAGCGGTGGACCCGCAGGTCGGCGAGCTGGTGACCAGCTTCGACATGGCCGGCACCTCGCTGACCCTGTTCTGGCTCGACGCCGAACTCGAAGAACTCTGGAACGCCCCGTGCGACGCGCCGGCCTTCCGCCGCGGCGCTGTCACCGCACAGGCTCTGAGCGCCGAGGAACTCGCCGCCACGGACACCGAGACCACGGTGATCCCGGACGCCACCGAAGAGTCCCGCGCCGCTGCCGTGCGGGTCCTGGCCGCCCTCGGCGCCGCGAAGGACGTCATCGGCGCGAACGTCGAGGAACTGGGCCGGATCGATGCGATCGCCGGCGACGGCGACCACGGCATCGGCATGGAGCGCGGTGTCCGCGCAGCCGTCGAAGCCGCAACGGACGCCGTCGAACGCGGTGCCGGCGCCGCCACCACCCTGCACCTGGCCGCCGACGCCTGGGCCGACCGGGCCGGCGGCACCTCCGGTGCCCTGTGGGGCATGGCCCTGCGCGCGGTCGGGGACGCGATCGGCAACAGCACCACGCCCGACGCCGGCGCTGTCGCCGCCGGGGTGGCGGAGGCCGCCGCCTCGATCATGGGCTTTGGCAAGGCCAAGGTGGGCGACAAGACCCTCGTGGACGTGCTGGTTCCGTTCCGCGACGCCCTGTCCGCCGCCGTCGCCACCGGGCATTCGCTCACCGACGCCTGGGGGACGGCAGCCTCCGCCGCCCAGCAGGCCGCGGAGGAAACCGCGAACCTGCTGCCCCTGATGGGCCGGGCACGCCCGCACGCCGAGAAGAGCCTGGGCACCCCGGACGCCGGCGCCGTTTCCATGGCACTGATCGTCCGCGCCATCCACAACACCCTCGCCGAGGCGAAAGCCGCAGCAACCACCACGAAGGAGAACGCATGAGCGCCAAACTGCGCCTGGTCGTCGGTTCCGACGACGCCGGATTCGAGTACAAGGAAGCCCTGAAGGCGGACCTGGAGGCGTCCGAACTGGTCGAGTCCGTGCAGGACGTCGGGGTGGACGCCACCAGCCACACCCCCTACCCGTCCGTGGCCATCGCCGCCGCCGAACTCATCGCCGCCGGCAAGGCAGACCGTGCCCTGCTGGTCTGCGGCACCGGCCTCGGTGTGGCGATCGCGGCGAACAAGGTCCCCGGCGTCCGCGCTGTCACCGCCCACGACTCCTTCTCCGTTGAGCGTTCCGTCCTGTCCAACAACGCCCAGGTCCTCACCTTCGGCCAGCGCGTGGTGGGCCTGGAACTCGCCCGGCGCCTCGCCAAGGAATGGCTCACCTACACCTTCGACGAAACCTCCGCCTCGGCCGGGAAGGTCACCCTGATTAAGGACTACGAAGGTGTCACTTCCTGCTAACCCCGTCACCGGTTCACCCCGGCCGCACGCCAATGGGCCCAGTGCCATCATCGGCGTGAGCCTGAAGATGTACTTCGGGTACGAACGCACCCTGGACTGGTGCCGGGACGTGGCCCGGATAGCCTCGGCCCACCCGGCCGTGCGCAGCGGCGACATTGAACTGTTCGCCCTGCCGGCCCACCCGGTCCTGCCCGAGTGCGCGCGGATCCTCTCCGCCGACGGGGCAGCCGCGGGCGCCCAGGACATCTTCTGGGAGGACGAGGGCGCCTTCACCGGCGAGGTCAGCGGCAAGATGGTCGCCGAAACCGGCGGCCGGTACGCCGAGGTGGGCCACGCCGAACGGCGCCGGATCTTCGGCGAGGACGACGACGTGATCGGGCTCAAGACCGCTGCGGCCTACCGCAACGGCCTCACCCCGGTGCTGTGCGTGGGCGAACCCGGCCGCGGGACCGCGGCAGACGCCATCAAGCACTGCATCCGCGAAATCGACGGAGTCCTGAACCGGGCTGAAAGCCTCGCCCGCGCCGGCCGGACCATCGTGGCCTACGAACCGCAGTGGGCCATCGGCGCCCCCGAGCCCGCCTCCCCGGAGTACATCAGCGAAGTCATCACCGGACTCGACGCGCACCTGCGCAGCCGCGAAGGCCAGGCGGACAGCCGGGTCATCTACGGCGGCAGCGCCGGTCCCGGCCTGATCAGCCAGCTCGGCCCCGCCGTCACCGGACTGTTCCTGGGCCGCTTCGCCCACAACCCGGCAGCCGTGAAGGACATCCTGGACGAAACCGCGGCACGCCTCGGGCTCCTGGAACCTGCAGGGGGCCGGGCATGAACGCCACAACCGGGCAGGGCTCAAAAATCGGGCTCAGCAGCTACGCGTTCTTCTGGCAGCTCTCGGACCGGGTCTCCCGTCCACTGAGCATCCACGAGGCGCTGGAGCGGACCGCGGAACTGGGTGTGGACCTGTTCCAGATCTGCGACTATGCGCCGCTGGAAACCATGACCGACGAGGAACTGCAGGCCGTAAAGGCCACCGCCGACTCGCTCGGAATCAGCCTGGAGGTGGGCACCAAGGGCATCCGGCCCGAGCACCTGCGGAAGTTCCTGCACATCGCCAGGATCCTGGGCGCACCCCTGCTGCGGACCATGTTCAACACCCCCGGGCACACCCCGACTGCGGACGAGGCGGTGGAGATCTTCACCCAGGTCCTGCCCGGGTTCAAGGCGGCCGGGGTGAGGATCGCCATCGAAACGTACGAGCAGGTCCCAACCTCCCGCATCCTGGAGGTCGTGGACCGCGTCGGAAGCCTGTATCTGGGAATCTGCAGCGACCCGGCCAACACCGTGGCCGCCCTGGAGATGCCGCGTGAGGTGATCGACGCCGTCGCACCCCACGTGCTGAACATGCACATCAAAGACTTTGCGTTCAGCCGCAAAGAGGGGTGGGTCGGGTTCACGTACTCCGGCGCGCCGCTCGGGGAAGGACTCCTGGATTACGACTACATGGTCCGGAAGCTTCAGCCCAAAGAAAGAAACATCAACCAGATCGTCGAACACTGGCTGCCATGGCAGGACTCCGAGGACGAAACCATCCGCCTCGAAAACCAGTGGACCCAGCAAAGCCTCGATTTCCTAAGGAGCAAATGAAATGTCTGCAGAACAGTTGACCGTCGCCGTTATCGGAGCCGGAGGCAAGATGGGGATGCGCGTTTCCCGCAACCTCCAGAAGTCCAGCCACGCCGTGTTCTACTCCGAGAACTCACCCGCCGGCCAGGAGCGCGTCCGCGCCGAAGGCCGTGAAATCACCGCCACCGACGACGCTGTCAAGGGCGCCGACGTCGTGATCCTCGCCGTTCCGGACACCGTCCTGGGCGTCGTGTCCGAGGGCGTCGTCCCGCAGATGAAGTCCGGCGCCATCCTGCTCACCCTGGACCCGGCCGCCGCCTACGCCGGCCTGCTCGCCCAGCGCGAGGACGTCGTCCAGGCCGTGGCCCACCCCTGCCACCCGTCCGTGTTCCTGGAGCGCACCACCAAGGAAGAATGGGCCGACACCTTCGGCGGCGCCGGCGCCCCGCAGAACGTCGTCGCCGCGATCGACGAGGACGCCGCGGAGGCCACGAAGGCTGCCGCCGAGGCCACCATCCGCGTCATCTACGCCCCTGTGATCGACGTCCACTGGGTCACCGTGAAGCAGCTGGCCATCCTCGAGCCCACCCTTGTGGAGACCGTGGCCTGCATGATCGGCACCCTGCTCAACGAAGCACTGCACGAGACCGTCCACACCGCCGGCGTGCCCGAGGAAGCTGCCAAGGCCATGCTGTTCGGCCACGTGCAGATCGCCCTCACCAACGCGCTGCGCGGCTCCAACCCGTTCTCCGAGGCCTGCGAAATCGCCATCCAGTACGGCAAGGACACCATCATCAAGGACGACTGGAAGAAGATCTTCGACGACTCCGAACTCGACAGCGTCATCGCTAAGATGCTCAAGCTCGACGCCGTCAAGCGCTAAACACCGCCTGCCGGTACCGGCCGAACAGCAGTGGATCCATCCCCCGGGGATGGGTCCACTGCTGCGTTAACCAAAAGTTTTCCTGGGCACTCCGTGCCGGTTGGTGCCGGAGGACCCGTGTGACTTGAATGGCAGTCCATTTTCCTCCCTATGCAGAAAGCCCTAGCGCCACGGCAAACCCTCCCTGTCGGGGCACTGCGGCATTTATGCAAACGAATGGATTAGTCGCCTACTTTTCGCTTTATGTCCCGCCTGACCTCGTGTTTCTTCTCACGGGCGGTACCCTTGCGGCCCGCACTCCGCCGTTAATAGCGTGGATCAGGACCCTTCGAACGAGCTAAGGACTGATATGCCCTCGCGAGCCGCCACGGATCCAGATTCCATCCACCCCGGCAGGAGCCGGATACCGGTCCTGGGCCGCCTGACAGCGGGCCTTCGCTGGGATTTGCCGGCCTCCCTCGTGGTGTTCCTCGTGGCCGTTCCGCTGTCGCTCGGCATCGCGGCTGCGTCGGGCGCGCCGGTCATGGCCGGGCTGATCGCGGCCGCGGTCGGCGGCATCGTGGCAGGCAGCCTGGGTGGCGCCCCGCTGCAGGTCAGCGGGCCGGCCGCCGGACTGACGGTCATCGTCGCCGGCCTCATTGAGCAGTTCGGCTGGCCCGTCACCTGCGCCATCACCGTGGCTGCCGGTGTCCTCCAGGTACTGCTTGGAATGGCCAAGGTGGGGCGGGTTGCCCTCGCCATCGCGCCAGTGGTGGTGCATGCGATGCTTGCCGGGATCGGCATCATCATCGTCCTGCAGCAGCTGCACGTCATGCTCGGCGCCGAAGCAGGCGAGGCCGCACTGCACAACATCCTGGCGCTGCCGGACACGCTCGCCGTCCTGGATCCGCAGGCCGCGTTCCTCGGGGCGGTGGTGATCGCCCTGCTCGTCGGGTGGAAGTACATGCCCGCCGCCGTCCGCCGGGTTCCCGGGCCGCTGGTCGCCGTCGTTGCCGCGACACTGCTGTCGCTGCCGTTCAATTCCGACGTCGACCGGATCACCTTTGATGGTTCGCTGCTGGACGCACTCTCCCTTCCGCACCTGCCGCAGGGGGAGTGGACCGCCATCGCGGTGGGCGTGGTCACCATCGCCCTGGTGGCGAGCGTGGAATCGCTGCTGTCCGCGGTCGCCGTGGACAAGATGCACCACGGCGAGCGGACAGATTTCAACCGCGAGCTTTTCGGCCAGGGTGCCGCCAACGTGACCTCAGGCATGCTGGGCGGCCTTCCCGTCACCGGCGTGATCGTGCGCAGCGCCACCAACGTGGAAGCAGGGGCCCGGACCCGCAAGTCCGCCATCCTCCACGGCATCTGGGTCCTCGTCTTTTCGCTGCTGCTGGCGGGAGTCATCCAGCTGGTGCCCAACGCCGTGCTTGCCGGGCTGCTCATCATGATCGGCATCCGGCTCGTAAAGGTTGCCGACTTCCAGACGGCACGGGTCACGGGTGACCTGGCCGTCTACGCCGCCACGCTGCTCACGGTGGTGTTCGTGAACCTTCTGGCCGGTGTGCTGATCGGGCTGGCGTTGGCCGTGCTGCTGGTCCTGTGGCGCGTGGTCCGCGCCAGCATCCACGCGGAGCCCCTCGGCGGAGCAGCCGAAGGCCGCTGGCGGGTGGTCATCGACGGTTCCTGCACGTTCCTTTCGCTTCCGCGCCTGAGCAGGGTGCTGGCTGCGGTGCCGCCGGCCGCCCATGTCACGGTGGAGCTCGACGTCGACTACCTCGACCACCCCGTCCACGACACCCTGGAGGCGTGGCGCGTGCGGCACGTGAACAACGGAGGCAGCGTCGACATCGAGGAAACCGGCACTGCCACGCTCCACGCGGCCTTGGCGGGAACTCCTGCGCGTGGCTCGTCGCGGTCGGCGCTGCGAGGCGGGTTCGCGCCGTGGCGGAGCTGGCAGCGGGATGGCTTGCCGCTCGGTACAGAGGCAGCCGGGGCGGACGTAGCGGAGGGCGTCCCGGCGCCCGTGCGGTCGGTGCTCAGCGGCGTGGACAGCTACCACCGCCGGCATGCCCACCTGCTCCGCCCGCACGTCCAGGAGCTGTCCACGTTCCAGGACCCGGACACCCTTTTCCTCACTTGCGCAGACTCCCGTCTGGTGCCCAACCTGATCACCAGCAGCGGCCCCGGGGATCTCTTCACGGTCCGGAACGTGGGCAACGTGGTGGGAAGTGACCGGCTTGAACCGTCGGTGGAAGCATCCCTGAAATTCGCCGTCAATGAGCTCTCGGTCAAAAACGTGGTTATCTGCGGCCATTCCGGCTGCGGCGCCATGACGGCCCTGCTCGCCGGACCCGCCCCAGACCAGAAACCGGGGGACCGCAGCCCGGAAGGGCAGGAGGAACGTTGCCCCGTGGAGTCCTGGCTGGACCACGGCATGCCAAGCCTGCAGTCGTTCCTCACAGGACACCCCGTCCAGGTGGCAGCGGAGCAGGCCGGATTCGGCGCGGTGGACCAGCTGGCCATGGTCAACGTGGCTGTGCAGCTGGAACGGCTGCAGCAGCACGGCACTCTGCAGGACGCCGTCCGGAGAGGTGATCTCCACGTGACGGGCCTGTTTTATGACATCGCCACGGCAAGGGTCCTGCAGGTCACGCCCACCGGCATCAGCCACCTTGATCCTTTGCCGCACGCCGGGGAGCTGGCGCCCGCCTGACCGCTGATTCCCGCCTGGAGAAACAACCGGCGGCATTGGCAGTGCACACACTGCCAATGCCGCCGTTTTTTCAACTTGTGGGTGCCGGAATCCTCTAGCGGACACCGGCCTTGTCAGCTGCGTCCTTGGAGGCAGCGGAATCCATCCGCTCCGCCGCTTCGAGGCGGCCCCGTACCCGCTTCACGGTTTCCGGTGCCAGGATGGCCGAGACAACGGTGATCACGCCGATGACGCTGAAGTACAGGATTACCCAGCCGGGTTCGCCGTTGCCTGCGTTGAGCAGGGCCACGGCCACCAGCGGGGCGATGCCGCCAGCCAGGACCGAGCCGAACTGGTAGCCCATGGAAGCGCCGCTGTAGCGCAGCTTGGTGGAGAAGAGCTCAGCGAAGAAGGCAGCCTGCGGGCCGTACATCGAGTTGTGGAAGACCGCGAGGCCGATGATGATGGCCAGGGTTGCCAGCAGGGCGCTTCCGGTGTCCGTCATGACGAAGTACAGCGGGAAGAACAGCAGCCCACCGATCGAGCCGAACAGGTACAGCGGCTTCCGGCCGATCCGGTCGGACAGGGCGGCCCAGAGCGGCACGGCGATCACGCCGATGGCGGAAGCGATCAGAACCGACATGGAGCCCTGGTTGGCACGTTCCGGGCCGAAGGTCCGCATGATGTAGACGACGGAGAAGGTGGTGTACAGGTAGAAGGCGGAGTTTTCGGCCAGGCGCATGCCGACCACCAGCCAAACGCCCTTGGTCTCCTTCTTCAGCGCCTCGCCCAGCGGGTTGTGGGCGGTCTGCTTCTTCGCAATCAGGTCCTTGAAATCCTCGGAGTCCTCGAGCTTCGCCCGGACCACCAGGCCCACAACGATCAGAAGCACGCTCAGCAGGAACGGAATACGCCAGGCCCAGGCGTCGAAGACGTCAGCCGGAACGCTGCCCTTGACGGCGAGGACTGAAGCGTTGGCGAGCAGCATGCCCGCCGGGACGCCCATCTGGGTGAAGCTGCCGAAGAATCCGCGGCGGCCTTCCGGAGCGTGTTCAGTGGAGATGATTGCTGCGCCTGCCCATTCGGCACCGGCGCCGAAGCCCTGCATCAGACGCAGGACGGTCAGCAGGATGGGGGCCCAGACACCGATCTGTGCGTAGGCGGGGAGCAGGCCCATGGCCAGGGTCGCGAAGCCCATCAGCAGCAGCGAGAGCACCAGCATCGGCTTGCGGCCGATCTTATCCCCGTAATGTCCCGCGAACATGCCGCCGAAAGGCCGTGCCACGAACCCGACCGCGTAGGTGAGGAACGCGAGCAGAAGCCCGGTGGCGGGGTCCTGTTCGGGGAAGTAAAGCCGGCTGAAGACGCCGGTGGCTGCCAGGAGGCCGAAGATGTAGTAGTCGTACCACTCGATGGTGGTGCCGGCGAAGCTGGCAATTGACACGCGCCAAGGCACACGGTTTGCGGTGCCTGTCTTGGATGCAGAGAGCGTCATGGATCTATCTTTCGAAGGTAAAGGGGAATGGAGGGGCCGCGGGTGACCGGGTCACCAGTCGACGGCGATGTACTTGGTTTCGGTGAAGTCCAGCAGGCCCTGGTGGGCTCCTTCGCGTCCCAGGCCGCTTTGCTTGACTCCGCCGAAGGGCGCAGCCGGGTCCGAAACGAGTCCCCGGTTCAGGGCCACCATGCCGCTTTCGATGCGCTCGGACACCCGCAGCCCCCGGCGCAGGTCTTCGGTGAACACGTAGGCAGCCAGGCCGTATTCGGAGTCATTGGCGGCCGCGATGACTTCGTCTTCGGTATCAAAGCCGATGACCGACGCCACAGGTCCGAAAATTTCCTCGCTCACCATGCGTGCATGCAGCGGCACATTCGTCACCACAGTGGGCGGGTAGTAGTAGCCGTTCCCTTCGGGCAACTGCCCGCCGGTGAGGAGGCGCGCACCCTGGTCGAGAGCATCGCGCACCAGGGCGTCAACCTTCAGGACACTGGCCTCGTCCACCAGGGGCCCCACCTCGGTGGAGGGGTCTGTGCCCGGTCCGACTGCCAGGGCTGCCATGCGGCTCGCGAGGCGGCTCGCGAACTCCGCCTGGATTCCGCGCTGGACGTAGATCCTGTTGGCTGCCGTGCAGGCCTGGCCGCCGTTGCGCATCTTGGCGATCATGACGCCGTCGATCGCCTTGTCCAGGTCAGCGTCCTCGAACACCAGGAAAGGTGCGTTGCCGCCCAGTTCCATGGAGCATTTGAGCACGTTGTCGGCCGCCTGGCGCAGCAGGTGCCGTCCGACGCCGGTGGAACCGGTGAACGAGAGCTTTCGGACGCGGGGGTCTGCCAGGATCGGTGTCATGACGTCGCCCGTCCTGGCGGTGGTGATCACGTTGACGACGCCGGCCGGGACCCCGGCGTCGACCATCAGTTGGGCGATGGCCAGCGAGGTCAGGGGCGTCAGGGTGGCCGGCTTGAGCACGGCAGTGCAGCCGGCGGCAAGCGCCGGTGCCAGCTTGCGGGTAGCCATGGCGGCGGGGAAGTTCCACGGAGTGATCAGCACGCACACGCCGATCGGCTGGTGCTGCACCAGGATGCGGTTCGCCCCGGACGGCGAGATGGAAACATCTCCGATGATCCGGACTGCCTCCTCGGCGTACCAGCGGAAGAACTCGGCGGCGTATGCCACCTCCCCGCGGGCGTCAGGCAGCGCCTTGCCGTTTTCCAGGGAGATGAGGTGCGCCAGCTGCTCGCTGCGCTCGGTCATCAGCTCGAAGCAGCGGCTGAGGATTTCGGCGCGGCGCCGGGGCGGTGTGGCAGCCCAATCCGGGAAGGCGGCTGCGGCAGCATCGACGGCGGCCAGGCCGTCCTCGACGTCGGCATCCGCGATGGCGGTGATGACGGTCCCGTCGGAAGGATTGGCGACGTCGACGGTGCGGCTGCCGGCGGCGTTACGCCAGCTGCCGTCGATGAGCAGCTGGCGGGGGACCGCCAGCTCGTCGATGTCGAGGGGTTCGTGGGCGGAGAGAAGTGTCATGGGGATCCTCAGGTATTGATCAGGCAGTGGCAGTGTTTCTGCGAAGAGTTTCAGGCGATGGTGCGGTCGCCGGCGTACGCGGCCTGCACGATGGCGGTAACGGACTCGAGGTCGAGCGGCACCGGGTTGTTGTCAATGAGCCGCTTGGAGTTCAGCGACAGCCTGGCAATCTGGCCAAGGTCGCCCTCCTGTACCCCGAGGTCCTGAAGCGTGGCAGGCAGTTCGATGGTGGCGATGATTTCGTCGATGGCCTCAACGCCGGCGATGGCCGCGCTTCGGGTGTCCATGCCCTTGATGTCGCGTCCAAGCGCATCGGCAACCTGTGCCAGCTGCGGTTCGATCGCGCGGAAGTTGTGGCGCACGACATAAGGGAGCAGCAGGCCGACGCCCACGCCGTGCGGCGTGTGGGTCAGCGCCCCGACGGGGTACTGGATCGCGTGTGCCGCTGCCGTTCCGGCGTTGCTGAGCACTATGCCGCCGTAGAGTGCGGCCAGCATCATGTCTGCACGGGCATCGGTGTTGTCCGGGTCCTTGTACGCGGTGGCCAGGCTCCGGCCCAGGAGCCGGATCCCGTCCAGCGCGAGGGAGTCTGTCAGGACATTCTTGCCTACGAACACGCGCTCGTTCGCGAGCGTGCGGGTTGGTTCCCGGGTTACCGCGGTAAACGACTCGACCAGGTGGACGAAGGTGTCGGCGCCGGTGGCCGCGGTCAGTGACGGCGGGCAGGTGTAGGTCAGTTCAGGGTCGCAGACCGCGGCGAAGGGGATGATGTGGGGGCTGGAGATGCCCATCTTCATGCCGAGGGCGGGGTCGGAAACCACGGCGATCGCCGTCGCTTCCGAGCCGGTGCCGGCCGTGGTGGGCAGGGCGATGACGGGCTTGACGGGGCCGGGAACGGCGAACTCGCCGTAGTAGTCGCTGGGCTGGCCGCCATGGGTCAGCAGCACCGAGACCACTTTGGCCATGTCCATGCAGCTGCCGCCGCCGAAGCCGATGACGACGTCGACCTTGTGTCCCTTGAGCTCGTCGACGCAGGCCATGATGCCGGGCGTGGGCAGTTCGGCCTCGGTTTCTCCATAGACGCGGACGGACAGCCGCCGGCTTTCAAGACTTGTGACCAGGGCCCGCAGTTCGTCGGAGGCGGCCAGGCGGGGGTCAGTGCAGATGAGGACGGTGTCGCCGAGATCGGCTGCGATATCGGCGATAGCAAATCGCTGCTGGGCACCGACGACGATGTTCCGCGGCAAGCGCAGGACGCCGAAGGTTGCGGGACGGATGCCCGCTGCATGCGCACACGACATTGTGAATGACTCCTAGGAAATGGGGATCTTGGCTACCGGAAAGGTGCCGCAGATCTCATGGTTCCAGAGCCGTGTGGTGTTCCCTATGGAAGTTCCTGCCATATTTGGGGGCTGAACATGTGGGAACACACCACACCCCTGCGGGCGGTGGAGGTCAGGACCCGTTGCTGTTGAGGCCGGCGGATTTCAGCCGCCACAGCCGGAGGGCCACGTGCACGTCCAGCGATCGTCCGCCCCGGCGCCAGCCAGTGCCAAGGACGGTGTCGATGCGCTCCAGCCGCTGACGGAGCGTGTTGGGATGGATGTGGAGTGCCTCGGCCGCAGCCGTAGCGGACGCGTCGTTCTCCAGAAACGTCCATGCCGTCAGGACCAGCTGGGTTCCGCGGCGGCTGTCGTAGTCCAGCAGGGGTCCGAGCTGGGCAGTCAGCAGTTGGGTAGCAAAGGGGCTGTCCATGGCGCCCAGCAGCATCCCGGCGGTGCCGAGGGCAGCCCGGTCGGCGGCCTCGCCGTCGCGGGACAGTGCCCGCAGCGCGCGCAGCACGGCGTCGGCTTCGGCATGCGCGCCCGGCAGCCGGGAGAACCCGGCCACCGCCTCTGATGACCCAACGCTTGCCTCGATGCGATGCTGCCTCAGGGTATCGACGAGCGATTGCCCGTTGTCCTCGCCACGGTCCCGACGGTGACTACCGCCACGGCGCACAGGCGGTTCAATGACGCACAGATGCGATTCGTGGAGGGCAGTGATACCAGGCCTGTCCTGGGCTTGCTGCTTCAACACGGCGAGTGCCCTTTGTCGCTGGTCCTCCCGGACATCCACCACACGGACCACGAGCGGGATGTTGTCCGCCAGGCCGAATCTTCCGGCCCGCCGCTTCAATGCTTCCGTGTCCCCGGAGCGCGGATTAAGGAGTTCATCGATGAGCTCCAGCTGCAGCCGGTACTGCGCGTCCTGAAAGGTTCGTTCAAAGAGCAGCGCCGCGCTGAGGACCAGGGCGCTTCGCTCCAGCACGGCAAGCCGGTCCTGACTGAGATGCCCGGCTACGACCAATGACGCAAGGTGCTGGTCGCCTGCAACCGCGGACATCACTGTGTACTGGCGGCCTTTGACTGTGAAAGGCACGGGCAGTGACCGCTTGGCAGAGAGCTCCGCCGCACTCAGCGCAGCTGGGTTTCCAAAATCCGGGTTTGTGCCCAGCCCTGCCACGGTTTCGCCCATGGGCGAAACCACGGACACTTCGCTCTCCATCGACTCGGCCAAAAGCAGCATGAGGTTGGGCAGGCTGTTGGCGGACGCCAGGGTTTCCATCAGCCTCTGGTCGAGGGAGGAAAGCTCTTCCAGCGCCTTCACATGGGCAAGGTTCTGCTGCTGCGCCTGGTCCAGCCGCGCCAGGGCGTTGGCCATTTCGGTGAAGTGACGCGCGTTCTCCAGCGCCACCGCGGCGTGGGTGCCAATGGATTCCATCAGGGTGATGTCGTCGCTGCTGAAGCTGTGCGCATACCGGTCCGCGACGAGCAGCGCGCCGATGACTTTGCCCTCGGCCCGCAAGGGGACGCCCATGATGGCCTTGACGCCCTCTGCCGCCACCGCCGCGTCACTCGACTCGAGGTGGGATTTGGTCTGGTCGCTCAGGTAGTCCGCGGATTGTGAGGGGGCTTCACCGGTGGCCACGGCACCGAGGACTCCTTCGCCCAGGGGCATCCGGATGTTCCGGAAGAGGGCCGTGGCAGCCCCGTCCGTCACCCGAATGTACGACTCGCCGGAGTCGTAGTCGTTGAGGCTCAGATAGGCAATGTCGCTGCCGATGAGCGAGCGTGTTCTGCGGACGATGGCCTTCAGTACCGCCTCAACGTCCCGGATGCCGGTGAGGTCGGTGGCGGTGTCGTAGAGGACGCGGAGCAGGCCCTCCCGCCGGCTGGCCTCGCGGAGCCGGGCATTGAGGCTGCGGGCAGCTGCTGCCATCCCCTGATCGATGGCGTTCTCCGCCTGCATCGCTGCCAGCTGTGTTTCCAAGGCTTCGGCAGAGATGCCATCCCCGAGAAGGGCGAGAAGCCGCCCCAGGGCCTTCCCATCCGGGGAAGGAACGGCGCCGGCGCGGACGGGCTGACGGTCTTGGGCACCCATAGGGCCAATGCTAATGTCTGCCGCCGGCCAACATGTCGTGGCGTCCGGCCTGCGTACCGCAGCCCGGAGACGGGTAGCCGCTGCGGCAAAGACGGGTAGCCGACCCCCGTGACTTGGTTGCAGGGGCGCGCGTTGAATGGTCTGACACCCGCCGGGGTACAGACAGGGTAGCGGGGAACAGCGCAACGACGGAGGAAACGAACATGGAACGGTGCAGGCCATGAATTCCGGGCTGGCGGCGGCAGCGGGCTTCGCGGGAACCCTGCCGGGATCCATCCTGCTCACGCTGGGGCAGGCCGTGGTGGTGGTGTGCGCCTGTTCGGACATGGTGCGCCTGCTGTACGTGCAACGCTCGCGCAGAAGATACCTGGCCAACACCGTCTTCCGCACACTGGCACCGCTGGCGATTCTGGCCACCGCCGTCAGGGCGCTGCTCGACGCTGCCTCCGGCGTCTGGCCGAACGTCACGGCCGGCATGTTTGTGCTGGTGGTCCTGATCTACCGGTGGCGGACCGACACCGACGAGGACAGTTGGTGGAAGGGCAAGGGCAAGGCGCTGGGGCGCTGGTTCAGCAAACGGATGGCCTTTGGGCTGCGGCCTGCCACGGCCACCGCGATGCAGGCCGCCGCAATGCGGGAGGGCCTGCCAGTCCGGTAATGGGCTCAGCCGCAGCCGCCTCCCGGGCTACTCAGTCGTTGAAGAGCCCTGCCAGGTCCTCGGCCGTGAGTGTGCCGCTGGAGAGGGCATCGCCCTCCATCACATCGGCGAACAGCTGTGACTTCTTGGCCTTCAGGGCCATGACCTTTTCCTCGATGGTGTCCTTGGCCACCAGCCGGTACACCATGACGTTCCTGGCCTGGCCGATGCGGTGCGTGCGGTCCACGGCCTGGGCCTCCGACGCCGGGTTCCACCAGGGGTCGAGCAGGAACACGTAGTCCGCCTCGGTCAGGTTGAGGCCGAAGCCGCCGGCCTTGAGGCTGATCAGGAACACCGGGGCCGTGCCGTTCTTGAACTCATTGACGACGTCGGAACGGTTCCGGGTGCCGCCGTCGAGATAGCAGAACTCGATGTTCTCCTCGGTGAGGCGCTCGCGGACCTTGCCCAGGAAGCCGGTGAACTGGCTGAAAATGAGCGCACGGTGGCCCTCCGCCACGAGGTCCTCCAGCTGCTCGAACAGCACGTCCAGCTTGCTGGACCGCACGCCGGACAGCGACTCGTCCACGAGCGAGGCGTCCAGGCTGAGCTGGCGCAGCAGCGTGAGCGACTGGAAGATGGTGAACCGGTTCTTGTTCACGTCCTCGATCAGGCCCAGGATCTTCTGCCGCTCGCGCTGCAGGTGTGTCTGGTAGACCTTCTGGTGCCGCGGGTTGAGCACCACCTCCAGCACCTGCTCCTGCTTGGGCGGCAGGTCCTTGATGACCTGTTCCTTGGTGCGGCGCATCATGAGCGGACGGACCCGACGGCGGAGCTTGTCCAGTTGCGCCTTGTCGCCGTTTTTCTCCACCGGCCTCTGGTAGTACTCGGCGAACCGCGAAGGACTCGCGAACAGCCCCGGCGCGACGATGGAGGTCAGCGCCCAGAACTCCATGAGGTTGTTCTCCAGCGGCGTGCCGGTGATGGCCAGCTTGAATGCCGCCGGAAGCTTCCGGGCGCACTGGTAGGCCTTGGACTGGTGGTTCTTCACGAACTGGGCCTCGTCCAGCACCAGCCCGGCCCACTGGCGCCCCGCGTAGGACTCGTAGTCGATCCGGAACAGCGCGTAGGACGTGATGACGACGTCGGCCCCGGCCAGGGCTTCGGCGGGGTCCGCGCCGCTCTTGGCAAACGTCTCGCCGACGGCGCGGACAGTCAGGCCGGGCGCGAAGCGGGCGGCCTCGGCCTCCCAGTTGCCCACGACGCTGGTGGGGGCCACCACCAAAAAGGGCGTGCCGCCGTCGTCCTGTTTGGGATTCAGTGTTGTGGCGTCCGCCGTTTTCGCGTCCGCCGTCTTGGCTTCAGTGGAGGACGCGGCGTGCTCCTTGGCCGCGCACATCAGGGCCAGCGCCTGGACCGTCTTTCCCAGGCCCATGTCGTCAGCGAGCACGCCGCCGAGGCGGTGGCGGTACAGGAAGCTCAGCCAGTTGTAGCCCTCCAGCTGGTACGGGCGGAGCTCGGCGTTGAGCGTCGCCGGCAGCGGCAGGCCCTGGACGCCGTCCTCCAGCAGTCCGCCCACCGCCGCGCGCCAGGCAGCCGCCTGCTCGTCCACGATCCCCAGCTGGGCAAGCTCGTCCCACAGGCCGGCCTGGAAGCGGCTGATCTGCAGCGGCGCGTCCTTGTTGTCCTGCAGACTACGCGCCTCATCGATCAGGGCCCGCAGCTGGTGCAGCTCCGGAAGGTCGAGTGAGAAGTACGCGCCGCTGGGCAGCAGCATCCGCGTCTGGCCGGCGGCGAGGGCGGAGAAGAGGGCCGCGAAGGAGACCGGCTGGCCCTCGAGGGTGATCACGATGCCAAGGTCGAACCAGTCGCGCTGGTCGGTGGCCTTCGTGGAGATCGCCACCACCGGCGCCTCCCCGGCCTCCCGGTAGTCCGCAATGTCGCCGGAGGTATCGACGTCAACGCCGGGCGTGGCCTTCAGCTTGGGGAGGACCTCCTCCGTGAAGGCCAGCGTGTCCAGCCCGCTCAGCTCCGCCGTGGCCGCGAGGCGCGGCGTGCCCCAGCCGCCCGTGGCGGACTCGGCCAGCTTGGGCACCACGTCCCAGGGCTGGCCCACCGCCTCCAGGATGCGGGCCTCGGCCGGATCGTCCCGGTAGCCGTGGTCGCCGGGGTGGCGCCAGAGTGGCTGGGCAGTGACGATGTTGCCCGACTTGTAGTGCCACTCCCAGTGCAGGCGCACCCGGTGGTCGGTGCCGTAGTTGGCCAGCAGCGACAGCGTCGGGATGGCGAGTTCGGGCAGCTCGACGGATTCGTCCGCCGCCGTCACGCGCGCGGTCTGCTTGAGCTTGGGGTAGAAGCCGGTGAGGAAGCGCCCCTCGTCCCGTGCCGGGATGTGCAGCGTGCTGCCCGCGGTGACGAAGGCCAGCAGCTCCTCGCTCAACCCGCTTTCCAGCGGGGCAAGCGTGATCACCTCGTCCGCGGCGACCCCCGGCAGCGAGTCCCCGCCTGAGGTGAGGAAGATGCCGTGCGCCGGGCGCCCGATGGTTCCCACCGACGCCGGATCAACCTCGGCGCCGTCGACGGTAATCGTAGAAGCGAGCTCCAGGCCCCCTTCCTGGGCATCACTGCCGTAGCGGCCCAGGTTCAGGCCCACCGCCGCCAGCTCCGCCGCCACCTTGACCGGCTCCTGGCCGCGGCTGTGCACCAGCGCGACGCCGATCTGCCGGGCTTCCTCCAGCAGGCTCCACAGATTCTTTCCCGCGAAGGTGTTCAGCCCCAGCCAAGGGGCGGACGACGACGAATACGTCCGGTTTGCGCCGGAGGTGTGCGCGGCGAGGAAGGTTTGCATCCACTCCACGTGCGCCTGGTTGCACTCGCGCTTGAAGCCCAGGTAGCTCAGGGTGTTCCACGAGACATCGCCACGGATCCACTTTCCCTTGGCGCCCATGATCACCGGGCGGGCCTTGAGCTGGCGGACGCTGCGGAGCGGGTCCCGGCGGCCTGTGTAGGAGAAGTGCGGGGCGGGTTCCTCCACCTCGAACTGCAGGGCAAGCGGGGTGCCGCCGCTTGGCTGGGCAGGGCCCGCCTGCGAGATCAGGGGGCTGAGCGCCTGCTCCCAGTCCGAGAGTGCCGGGACCGACTGTTCTCGCGACACCCTTGACACGTCGGCGGGGGACAGCAGCTGCACCCTGACAGCCGGGTTGTCCTCGGCGGCGAACAGCAGCGCGGCCACGTGTTTGCAGTCCTTGCGGACAGGGCAGCTGCAGACGCCCACCGTGCAGCTCCAGCCGCCCCCCTTCCGGACGAGTTTGGCGGTGGTGGAATACGGCACCTCGGCACCGCCCCGGACCTTGCCCAGCATCAGGCCGGTGCCGGCGTCGAACGAGATTCCCGAAACGCGGCCGCCCATGGCATAGGCGAGCCCGGCCGCGAGGGAGCGGTCGTTGATCGCGGGGGTTTGGATTGCCAGTGCCGCACTGTCGTCCGGTTGGGAAGGCATGGGGTGCGCGCTACTTTCGGCAGGTCGAGAATCTGCAGGTTATCTGATCCATCTTAGTCCGGCGGAGGGGGCTCTCAAATTTGCCGCCGCCCGCCGTCGGGCTCTCTTGTGGCGGTCCTGCCGGAGTCCTGATGGTGCCCCTAACAATGAGGCGCAAACTTCGCCTGACGTTCACTTCGCCCTAAACCTCCGGGCTGCCGGCGGCACATACGTTGAAGGGGTCCCGAGCACCACCGGCTTCTGCAGTAAGGATTTCCCATGACTTCCAACGAATACCCCGTTGTCCTGACCGTCGAAGGCGCCGCAGGCGGCCACAGCGGCAGCGATGCAGAGACAGTTGATTCGAATGTTGCCGTGGTGAACACCATGTACCAGGAGCTGCTAGGTGCGGGTGAGATCGCCCCCAACGCCCTGCGCAGCTATTTTGTGGACTTTTACCTGACCCAGTCACTCGGTGGCGGCTTTGCACAGTATGTCTTCACCGCTCCGGACCGTGAGGAGTTGGACGCGTACATCCGTGAGGGCCTGGAAAGCATGGGTGCCGCCGGACACGTTGACCTCTTCGACCGCACCGTGGACGCCTTCGACTCCCTGTCGGAGGAGGAGACGGACATCTACCTGGACGGCGTGCCTGACGGCGGTGAATCTGATGAGGATGGCGTGCTGCCGGAACGCGTGCAGGCCATGGAGGACCTCGACGCCGAATTCGAATCGCTCCTTGAAACGGAGGACATTGTGGCGCTCAATGCGGCGTGGCTGCGCGGGCAGGAAGGCCTGCTGGTCCTGAACGACGACGAGCTCACCGCCCACATCGCCAAGCGCGTGGCGGCGCTGCCGGATCTCGAAGAGCGGCGCGCCGAGGCCGAAGAGGAGGCTCTGGAGAACGCCCCGGAATTCGAGGTCATCATCCGCGAGCTGTGCGACATCGCCGGGTATGAGCTGCAAAAAATCACCATGGGCGACCCGAATTACGACCACAACGGCGAGACGGTGCTCGCCTGGCGCTTCAGCACCGACCACGGCGACTTCCTGATGATCGAGGACGACGACGAGGCTTTCATGCTGAACCCGGACACCAAGGAAATAGTGGCCGCCGTCGAGTTCGAAGAGCTGGACGGGGACCTCGTGGAGGCATAGCGGAGGGCGGCGCAGCCGGTATTTCCCGGTGCCGGCTCGACCGGCGGCGTCAGCTGTTTTGCCCGAGCGCCGTCTCGAGGAAGTCCAGCATTTCCTGGTCCACCTGGTCCTCCGAGGTGAGCCGGACCTTCCGGTCGAAGACGTCGCCCTCGCGGACTCTGACCGCCTTGAGGCGCTCCCCCACGGGCGCCTCAAGGCGGAGGGTCACATCCACTGCCGTATTGTTCGCGCGGGTCACCTGCGCGAACTTCCGGCGGCTGCTGTGCAACGACACGTAGCCTTTGCGCATCTGGATGTCCACGCCCGGATGGGCTGCGGCCCATGCCAGGAGGGTGTTGGCGATGGGCCGCAGGTTCGGGTGGTCCCTGTACTGGCCATCAAGGAGTTCGTCGGCGTCCCGCAGCATGAAATCGGGGTAGCCGAACATCTCCCAGGACACGGCGTACTGGGCGTAGCCTGTGATCCCGTGCTCGCCGCGCATCCAGTCGCGCAGCTCGGCGTCGTTCTTCACCCCGGCGGAGCGTCCCTGCTCCGCCCACCAATGGACGTCATGTCCTGACTTCCGCAGCAGCAGTGCCTGGTTGCTGTCCACCATGGACTTCCAGGTTCCGGCCGTTGCTGTCAGATCGTATGGATTCGCCATGCTCCGATGGTAGTGCCGGCGCCCCGTGGAGAGGCGCCGGGCCCGTACCTGGAGGTTTACTTGATCATCTCCCCGTCAGGTGCCACGAGGTACCAGACGTTGCCCACGCCCTGGCCTGTCACGTCACCGGGAGCCTTGTCCTTCTCCCACAGGTAGACGGGCATGCCGTTGACCGTCACCTGCTTCTTCCCGTCAGGCGTATCAATGGTGCCCACCGTTCCCGTCACGCCCTCAACCTTGGGGGTGTCAGTTGCGGAAATCACCGGAGGCCACGCCACGAGGCAGTCGCCCGTGCAGTTGCTCTTGCCTGAATCCTTCACGTCCTTGGTGAAGTAGTAGACGCTCATGCCCTTGCCGTCCACCACGATGTCCCCCTTGCTGGAGGATGCAACCTTCAGGTCCACCATGGCCGTTTCACTGGCGGTTGCCGTCGTGGTTTCAGTGGTCGTTGCCGTTGGTGATTCAGTGGCCGGCGGTGCTGCGGCAGTTGTGGTGGTGGTTGTGCCGGTTCCGCCGCCGCAGGCTGTGAGTGAGGCGGCAAGGGCCAAAACTGCGAGGCCAACGCTCAGTTGCTTGTTCATGTGCTGCTCCTTGGCTCGGGCCGGCAGACTGGGAGACCGGCGCTATTTGGAATGACGCACAAAGGTGAAGAATGGTTCAAAAGATCCGACGCCGGCCGGAAGTGAACCTATCGCCAGCCTCCGACGTCGTATTTGCCAGGAAAGCCGGCCCGCCCGGAACGGCTTCATCAGGTCACTGCAGGGAGGCCTCAGGTGCCGCTGGATGAGGATTTTGTCACGGCGATCTACCGTGAGCATGGAACGGCGCTCCGCCGGTTTGTGCTCAGCGCCTCCAGGGACCCGCACTTGGCCGACGACATCGTCCAGGAAACAGTTCTTCGGGTCTGGCAGCACGCGCCCAAAGTTACGGGCAGCATGCGCAGCTACCTGTTCCGGACGGCCCGGAACATCATGATCGATAACTACCGGAAGGCCCAGCGCCGGCCGCTGGAAGCGGAGGACCGCGACCTCGCCGACGCGGAGGAAGCCGCCGGGCGGGTGGACGATCTCCTGAACAAGGTGTTGATGGAGGAGGCGCTGCTGCGGCTGAGTTCGGAGCACCGCGACGTGCTGGTGGCACTGCACTACCGGCGGTTCACGGTGGGCGAGGCGGCGGTCCAGTTGAACATTCCGAGCGGAACGGTGAAATCCAGGGCCTTCTACGCGGTGAAGGCCCTGCGGACAATACTCGATGAAATGGGTGTGGAACGGTGAACGGCAAGGAAGTCCATGAGCTGCTGGGGGCATACCTGCTGGGCGGGCTTGACGACGCCGACCGGCTGCGCTTCGAGGAGCACCTCAAGCAGTGCGGCACGTGCCGCAGCGAACTGTCCGACCTGGAATCCCTGCCGGCCCTGCTGGATGCCCTGCCAGTCCCGGATGCCGTGGCGCTCGCCGTTCCGGCGCCGCGCCGTCCCGGCACAGATCCCGCGTCACACGACCTGGCCCCCGTCCCCCAGCCGGTCCTCGACGAACTGGCGGGCCGCCGTCGTAATTCCCGACGGCGGCTGACGGCACTTGTGGGGGTGGTGGCAGCGGCCTGCCTGGCCTTGGGATTTGCGGCGGCGCCGCTCTTTGATCCCGCAGACAAACCCGATGCGAGCTACTCGGTCAAGGCCGACACCGGCCTGCAGGTCACAGTGGGAATGGTCAAGAAAACCTGGGGCACCGAACTGGCCGTCGACGGTCGGAGCCTGCCCCAGAACGGACGGCTGTCACTGTGGGTGAAGGACCGTGCCGGGGGCGAGGACCGGGCGTGTGCCTGGATGGCGACGCCGAGCGGCAGGGTCCGGGTGACCAGCGCCACGCCGCTGCAGTACACGAGCATCGCCAGCGTCGAGGTGCGGAACGACCGGCAGCAGACGATTGCCGTCATCCCGGTCCCGGGCAGCTGACCCGGGCTGGCTCTCACATTTTGGCGAGCCGCGCCCGCACCACCGTGAAGACCCCGTAGCAGATGAGGCCCGCGCCCACCGCGGCCAGCACGTAGACCCCGTAGGGCTGTTCGCGCAGGGCATGAAGGCCGCCGTCGAGGCCTGTCGACTGCTCGGGACGGGCGGTGACCGTCGCGATAACCACCAGCAGGCCCGTCACGAACAGCGCAACACCCTTGGCCACGTATCCCGCCACGCCCAGGGCGGTGATGGCTTTGCGCCCGTTCGGGGAAGGCGGCAGATTGATGTGCTTTTCGAAGGACTTCCTGAACCCGCGGACCACATAGACGATCCCGACGATGGCCACGGCCGCCCCGATCAGCACCAGAAGCAGGACGCCGCCGGGCGCCTTCATGAGGTTGACCGTCATGTCGCTGGCCGACTCGCGGTTGTCCTTGCCGGCACCCCGCGCGAAGGCGGCCAGCGTGACGGCCAGGCCGGCATAAACCACCGCCTGCGCGGCGGCCTTCAGTTTCTTGCCGGCCTTGTGCTTGGCCGGCAGGTGTTCGAAGTCGAAAATTGCGTCGCCGGTCTGCCACAGGGCCAGAGCCACACAGCCGGCGAAGCTGCACCACAGGAGCAAAGGGCCGGCGGGCTGGGTGGCAAGTTCGGCGACAGCGCCGCTGACATCGGCCTGGCCGCCCGCGCCCCTGGCGAGCCCGAAGGCGATGAGGCCGACCAGCACGTGCAGTACACCGCTCGCGGCATAGCCGCCCCGCGCCAGCATTTCGAGCGGCCTGGAGTTCGTGACGTCCTCGGCTTTGCCGGCTGCGCTTCTCAGTTCCCGTTTGATGATCATTCCTTTGGGCCGGCACACCGTACAGTTGCTCTGCATCCGTGCAACTGCTGTGGCACTCCGCCACACGCTTATCGTGCCACGGTGTGGCACCGGGGAACAGAGCCCTGGACAGGACACTCCAGCCGGTGCTGCCACGCCGGATCCTGGTGTACGCCGGGGGCCACAACTGTACGTTCGCGCTGCAGGAACGTGCTGCAGGAACGCGCCGCAGGTTCGGCTAGATCCGGCGGTAGCAGAGGTCGAAAATCATCCGGCCGGCTTCGTGCGCCTTGTTTTCAAAGCTGGTCCGGATCCGGCCCTCGAAGCGCGGAGCCCAGCCGCCCTGTTCGTCGACGCCTTCGTTGGGTCCCGTGTGTTCGGTGCTCACAGGCGCCCGGCCCTCCTTGACCGGGGCGCCCCCCACGAGCGTTTCGACGCCGGTCTGCCACACCCGCGTGAGGGGACTCTCGGCACCGCTGCGCTCGCCGCCGTGCAGGTTTTCGAACGCATCTGACCCGGCAAGGACATCGCGGACGTGCACGGCGTAATTGGACCAGTCCGTGGCGATGCGCCAGAGGCCGCCCGGCTTCAGCGCCTTCGCCGCGAGCTCTGCGAACTCGGGCTGGATCAGGCGGCGCTTGTGATGCCTGGACTTGTGCCAGGGGTCCGGGAAAAACACCCAAAGTTCGCTGACGGAGCCGGGCGGCAGCATGGTGGCCAGGACCTCCGGGGCGTTGGCCTCCACCACACGCACGTTCGTCAGGCCACGGCTGTTGATCTTGATCATGGTGTTGGCCAGGCCCGGCGTGTAGACCTCGACGGCGAGGAAGTTCTTGTCCGGGTTCTCTTCCGCGGCATGGCAGACGGCTTCACCCAGGCCCGACCCGATCTCGACGATCAGCGGTGCCTGGCGCCCGAATTCGGCTTCGGCATCGAACGAGTAGTCGGGGTGGACCGACGTGTTGGCCACGTGGCGGGGCACGTCGATGGCCCAGCGCCCGGAGTGCTCCTCCCACGCGGCCTGGCGGCGCCCCTGCAGCCGGGTTCCGCGGCGGACGAAGCTGACCGGCCGCCCGCCGTAGGTTCCGTAGGACGCCTGGCTTCCGGGCGTGACGGGCCGTGGCTGGTTTGGATTTGCCGGCGGCTGCGGGGTTTCGGGAGTTTCGCTCATCCCTTCCAGAATACCGGCGGTCCGCAGGGCCGGTTTCCGGTTTCCGCCCGCTGCTGGCGGGCGTACAGTGATGCTATTCCACCGGATGCCGAGCGAAGACGCCTTTGAGTTTCCCTTTTCCTTCGGGACATTTTTCCGCCGCGGCGGCGGATGAACGCATGACTACACAGCTCAGGAAACGCTATGGAACCATCTGCATTCCTCCCCGAACCCGTGAATTCCCCCGGAACCATAGCCATCCTCGGGGCGGGACCGGCGGGGCTGGTACTCGCCATTGCCCTTGCCCGCCGCGGGCTGTCCGCCACGATCATCGAACGCGACCTCCCTCCGGACATTGCACCGCGCTTCAATCCGGACCGTTCCTACACCATCGACATCTCGGGGCACGGGCTCAAGGCACTCCGCCATATCGATGCCGTGACCGAATTCGACCGCCGGATGTTCCGGTTTAGGGGGCTCAAGATCCCCGGACGCGGAACGGAGGAGTGGACCTTGCCGGGGTGGACCGGATCGCGGGGCGACATTCTCAGGGCCCTCATGGCGGTGCTGTCCAGGTACCGGGACAGGGCGGCAATGGAGTTCGAAACCAACGTGGAAAGCGTCGATCCGGTTACGGGGTCGGTGAGATCCCTGCAGCGGTCCGGGGAATCGAAAACCCGGAGTTTCGACCTGCTTGTCGGTGCGGACGGTGCCGGGTCCACTGTTCGCGCGGCCCTGCAGTCGGCGATACCGGGGTTCACGGTCACCTCCAAGTCCTTTCCCAACTACTGCACGATGATTGAGCTCGACAATGTCGGTGAACGGCTGGACCGGAATTATCTTCACGGACTGTCGACCCGGCCGTTCTGTGTGGCCGGTGCGATCAGGGGAGAGGACGGGCAGGACTCGGCCAAATGGTTCTGCGCCATCGGCACCAAGGAGCGGATCGGCTTTTCCGGCGCGGAGGAAGCCCGGAAGTTCCTGCAGGACCGGTGCCCGCGGGTTCTCGAGTTCACCGGTGAGGAGCAGGTAGCGGCTTTTGCGGACAGGACGTGCTACCACATCGGCCGCAGCCTGAGCTGTTCCCAACTTCACGGCGGGAAAGCGGTCCTGATCGGGGACGCAGCCGCGCCGTATCCTCCGATCGGACAGGGCGTGAACGGGGCCATGGAGTCAGCCATGGTTCTCGACGAGTGCATCCGGGATGCAGGCAGTTCACCTGGCTCCTTGCCGGGGGCGGCGGCAGAATACACGGCAAGGTGGAAGCCGGAAGCTGATGCTGTGTCCTGGATCAGCGAACGAAGCCTGTTCGAAAATCGGTTCCACACGGTCCGCGCGCTCGCCACGTCCGTGCTGGGACTGAGCATCTTCGAGCAGGCCAAAAGCGCGGATGTGCCGTACTCCCAGGTGCGGCGCCGGGCCGAGAAGCTGTGGCCGCTCTGGGCTCGCTAACGCCGGTGCAGGCGGTCCCGAAGAACACCGGCCGCCTCAACAATGGAGTTAGCGAGACAGTGGAGTTAGCGAGTCAGCTGGCTCCAGGGCGGGCGAAACAGGACGGTGCGGGCATCGACATGCAGTCGTGTCCATTGGCTAGTAGCCACGCTGGAGCGACGGCACAAGCACGAAGACGGCCATCACGGCCGTCACTGTCAGTCCGATAGTGCCGGTCCTGTACCCCGTGGAACCTCGACGTGTCCCCATCAGAGCGAGGAGACCGAAAAGCAGGGAGAACAGAGTGAACGACACCGGCGGGCCGAAGAGGACGGTGCTTGCGACCCATTCCCTGCCGCTTCTTCCACGGTCCGGGCGCGTGAACAAGGAGACGAACGCCGCCGGGAACACCATCATCATCATGCTGGGCAGAATCAGTGCGCCACACGACAGGCTGGCCACTCCCATCCCGGAATCGCCAAGGCGCCGGTGACCAGGACCATGTCCAGGTGAGGGCCCGCCGGGCTCCTGTGCCTGTGGAATGCTCATGGTTCCCCTCCTGGATCGGGCCGGGCTGGCCCCGGCACGGCTGTCGCCCGGATTGGCTGCGGTCCGACCAGACTATTGGCCTGCCGGCAGACGGGATACCGCGCTAAGCCCGTATGTGGATAACTTCAGCAGTTGGAAGTGCCGCCGGGGTCGGGGCCGGGCCTCAGGCTGCGCGACTGCAAGAATGGGCGGGTGACCGACACCCGGAATCCACGCAAGAGAAATACCCCGCCGCAACACTCTGCAGCCAGTGCAGGCGCCGTTGCGGACACGCTCGTTGATGCAGAGGCGGACGAGGTTCCCGCGGCTGAACCCACCCGCGTGGGCAGCCGCCGGACCCTGGCCTACCTGGGCCTGTGCCTCGTGCTGATCGGGCTGAACCTCAGAACTGTATTCTCCAGCTTTTCGGCCGTCCTTCCCGAGGTGACGTCCGACGCCGGCCTGCCGGGCTGGGCGGTGGTGGTGCTGACCACGGTGCCGGTCACCCTGCTCGGCGTGTTTGCGCCGCTGGCGCCGGTTTTGGCCCGCCGGTTCGGCGCGGAACGGGTGCTGCTGGGCGCCATGGCGGTCCTGACGGCCGGCCTGCTCCTACGGCCCGCCGAGATCCCGGGCGCCGGGCACCTGCCGGCGCTGTTCGCCGGGACGGCCGCGTGCGGGGCCGCGATCGCGCTGTGCAACGTCCTGCTGCCCGGGCTGGTGAAGCGCGACTTTCCGCACCGGCTCGGCCTGATGGGCGGCCTGTACACCACGGCCATCTGCGCCTCGGCCGCCCTGGGCGCCGGCTTCACCTACCCCGTTTTCACCGCCGCCGGACACTGGACAGCCGCGCTGTGGTTCTGGGCTGTACCGGCCGCCGTCGTGCTCTTGCTTTTCCTGCCGGTTGCCGCACGGCAGCGGCACGGCCAGCACACAGCCGTGCGGGAGGGCGTTAACGTGTGGCGTTCGGCGGTGGCCTGGCAGGTCACGATCTTCATGGTGCTGCAGGCCATGATGTCGTTCAGCGTCTTTGCCTGGCTGGCGCCGATCCTGCGCGAGCGCGGGGTGGACGGCGGGACAGCAGGGCTGATGGTGTCGGTGTCCATCGTGCTGCAGATGCTGGGCTCGCTGTTCGCGCCGGCCCTCGCGGCCCGGTTCCGCGACCAGCGGGCGATCAACACGGTGGTGGCGCTCATGACCGGCGGCGGCTTTGCCCTGAGCATCTTCGGCCCGCTCGAGCTCGTTTGGATATGGACCGGCCTGCTCGGGCTGGGCCAGGGAAGCCTCACCGCCGTCGCCCTGACGATGATCATGCTCCGCACCCGCGACGGGCACACCGCAGCCCACCTCTCCGGCATGATGCAGGGGGTGGGCTACGGGCTCGGCTCCACGGGAACGCTGCTGGTGGGCCAGCTGCACCAGGTAACGGGATCCTTTGCGGCGGCGGGGCTCCTGTTCCTCGTTGTGGGCCTCCTGGCTGCGGTGTTCGGCTACCGGGCGGGGCGGAACAGGTTCATCGGCGGCTGACCCAAGTAGCTCGCAGTTGTTGTCGTTATGAGCCTCGAAAACGACAACAACTGCGAGTCAGTTGGGTGGTCAGTGCGCCAGGTCCTTGCCCTTGGTCTCGGGGATGGTGAAGATGAAGGCCACACTGACGGCCAGCAGCACCACCGCGTAGACGTTGAACAGCTGGGGCATCTGGAGGGTGGTGCCCAGCCACTGCTGCAGGTACGGGGCGGTGCCGCCGAACACTGCCACGCAGATCGAATAGGGCACGCCCACGCCGACGGTGCGGATGCTGGTGGGGAACAGTTCGGCGTAGACGGCAGGAACGATGGCGGCGCTCGCGGCGATGAAGATGAGCATCACGGACATGGTCACGGCCAGCTGCCACGCAGAATCCTTCAGCAGCCAGGTCATCGGGAAATGCATCACGGCGGAACCGATCGCGCCGGCCCACAGCACCTTCTTGCGGCCGATCCGGTCGGACAGCTTGCCCCAGACCGGAAGCGCGGCGATGAACACGATGTTCCCGATGACGCCGGCCCAGAGTGCCTCGCCGCGGTCGATCTTCAGGGCGGTCGTCGCGTAGCTCGGCGCCACCACGCCCCAGATGTAGTAGATCACCGTCAGGCCCACGGTCAGGCCGATCACCTGGCCGGCCTGCTTGCGGTGCCGGACAATCTGCGGCCAGATCGGTGCCCGCTTCTCCCCGGCGGTCTCGCCCTCGAAGGCGTCCGTCTCGTGCAGCCGGGAGCGCATGATGAGGGCGTACAGCCCCATTGCGGCTCCCAGCAGGAACGGGATGCGCCAGCCCCAGGCGTTCATGACCTCGGTGGTCAGGGCCATGTTCAGCACCGCCCCCAGCAGCGTGCCGAAGAGGATGCCGACAGTGCCGGACGTGTAGATCAGGGTGGCCCAGAAGCCGCGGTGCTCCCGGGGCGCCATCTCCGAAAGATACGTTTGCGACGACGGCAGCTCGCCGCCGTGCGCCAGGCCCTGGACCAGCCGGGCCACCAGCAGCATGAGCGAGGCCCATGCCCCGACGCTGGCGAACGTGGGGGCGATGCCGATCATGAGGCTGCCCAGGGACGCCAGTCCGACGGCGAGCGTCATGGACGCCTTGCGTCCCACCCGGTCGCCGATCCAGCCGAACAGGAAGCCGCCGAAGGGGCGGGCAACGAAGCCGACGGCGAAGATCGCCAGCGTGGACAGCACGGCTGAGGCGGGGTCGGACTTGCTGAACAGCTGGCTGGCGATGAACGGCGTGAAAGTCGCGTAGATGGCCCAGTCGTACCATTCGACGGCGTTTCCGATGCCGGTACCGACGATGGTCCTGCGGGTCGAGACCTTGCCCTCGTGCCGGGCGTTGATGGTGGCGGTCATGGTTGTGTCTCCCTGGATTGGGCGGGTTAAAGAGCCGGGACGGAAGCGGGGGCGGCGGCCAGTGCTTCCAGGCGGGTAATGGCGAGTTCCGCGTAGAGCGCGGCACCGTCCGCCAGCACGCCGTCGTCGAACGTGGCGTACGGCGAGTGGTTGAACGGAGAGGTGGCGTGGTCCGCGCCCTGGGGGACGGCGCTCAGCCCGATGAACGTGCCGGGCACTTCGGCCAGGACCCGGGAGAAGTCCTCGGAGCCGCTGAGCGGCGTGGCCCAGCGCGAGAGCCTGGAATCGCCGAACATCTCGCCGATGACCTTTTCCGCGGTATGGGTTTCGTCCTGGTCGGTGACGGTGAGGGGGTACTCCTGCTGGTAGTCCACGTCCACCTCGAGGCCGTGTGCTGCCGCGATGCCCTTGAGCAGCCGCGGAACGGCGTCCATCATGCGCTGCCGGTTCTCCTCGGAGAACGTCCGGATGGTGGCCTCGATGCGTGCCGTCTCCGGGATGACATTGCGTTTGGTTCCCGCCTGAAGCACGCCGACGGAGAGGACCACGGGATCGAACATGTTGAACTGGCGCGTGACCATCACCTGCAGGGCGGTGACCATCTCCGCTGCGGCCGTCACAGGATCCTTGGCTGAATGCGGGGCGGAGCCGTGGCCGCCGGCGCCGAGGACCGTGACCACCAGGCCGTCCGAGGCGCTGAGCATCACGCCGGGCTTGGTGCAGAACGTTCCGTGCGGTTCGAGGGAGGAGAACACGTGCATTCCGTAGGCCGCGTCCACCCGCCGGCCGGGGGCATCGAGGACGCCTTCGCGGATCATGTAGCTGGCGCCGTCGCAGCCTTCCTCGCCGGGCTGGAACATCAGGACGACGTCGCCGGGCAGCCGGTGCCGCCGCTCGGCAAGGAGGGTGGCAGCGCCGGCGAGCATGGCGGTGTGCAGGTCGTGGCCGCAGGCGTGCATGGCGCCGTCGATGGTGGAGGTGTAGCCGACGCCCGTCTTCTCCTGGACGGGCAGCGCGTCCATGTCCGCCCTCAGCAGGACGGCAGGCGGTAGCACGGCGGGTGCCGCGCCGGCAGTCCCGCCGGGAGTTCCGCCGTCGTACGCCCCGCCGCGCAGAACGGCGGTGACCGACGTCGTTTCCTTGCCCAGGGTGATTTCGTACGGCAGGCCCTCCAGGGCCTTCAGCACTTTTTCCTGGGTCCGCGGCAGCTGCAGCCCGATCTCGGGTTCCCGGTGCAAGTCGTGGCGGAACCGGGCAAGGTCTTCCTGCATCTGGCGGGCGTCTTCGGCGATCGGCACGTGCTCTCCTCGTTGGTGGTCAGGTTGTGGGTCTATTCTGGAGTGGCCTGGTTCACATCCGGCTGAAGAGCTGGAAAAATGCAAAAGCCCGGCCTTGTATGCAGGATTCGTGCACGATCGTCATAGGGGGTAGGAGCGCTGGACGTCACGGAGGAGGACCTCGCGCTGGTCAACGCGCTGCAGATCGCACCGCGGCTGAGCTGGGCGGACGCCGCGGAGGTGCTAGGCGTGCACGCCACCACGCTCGCGGCACGGTGGGAAAGGCTGACGGCAGCCGGCGCGGCCTGGGTCACGGCCCACCCGATGGGGGATCCGCAGAAGATGTGCCTCGCCTTCGTTGACGTCGAGTGCGAGCTGCACCGCCGGGCTGAGGTCACCCAGGCGCTGGCTGCAGTGCCGGAGATCGTCACCGTGGAGGAGGCCGCGAGCAACCGGGACCTGATGCTGACAGTCATCACCGGCTCCCTGCAGCACTTCACCGCCGTGGCGTCGAAGCTGCACGCCATCGAAGGGCTGGTGAAATACCAGACCTCGCTGGCCACGCGGCTGCACACCGGCGCCTACGCCTGGCGCATCAATGTGCTCAACCGCAGCCAGCTCCAGGCGCTCCGGGCGCTCGCCGGTCCCGAGGCAGCGGCGTCGGCACCCTCGGCGGCGGTGCGGGAGCCGTTGCCCGCCAGCCATCTGGCGATCCTGCCCTTCCTGTCGAAGGACGGCCGGGCGACGGCCGCCGACATTGCAAGGGCACTGGACCGCCACCCGGCCACCGTGCAGCGCCAGCTGAACAGGGTGCTCGCCAGCGGCATGCTCTCTTTCCGCTGCGAGATTGCGCAAAGGTACTCGGGCTTCCCGGTGACCTGCCACTGGTTCGCCAATGTCCCGCCGGGCCAGCACGAGGCCGCGGCCGAGGAGCTCCGCAGCTTCCGGAATGTGCGGCTGAGCGCCTCCACCACGGGGCGCACCAACTTCGTCATCATCATGTGGCTGCAGTCCCTCGCCGACGTCATGACCGCGGAGCTGGCCCTCCAGCAGCGCATCCCGGGCATCGAACTGGCGGAGAGCGTGGTCATGCTGAGGACCGTCAAACGGGTGGGCTGGATGCTGAACCCCGATTCGACGGCGAGCGGTGACGTCGTGGCTGTACCCGCCGCTGCGCCGGAGCTGGTGGGCTGACATGCATGAATCCGCCCCGCCCCGGCCCGCCCCGTCCGGCACGGGGATCCTGCAGCGGCCCTACCTGCTGGTGACGGTGGGCGCCTGCGCCCTGGTGTTTCTGGCCGCGTTCGAGTCCCTCGCCGTCACCACCGTCATGCCCGTCGTGAGCCGGGAGCTCGGCGGGGCCGGCCTCTACGCGCTCGCCTTCGCGGGTCCGCTGGCCACCGGCGTGATCGGCATGGTGGGCGCGGGGAACTGGTCCGACCGGCGCGGACCCGTCGGCCCGCTGTTCGCTTCCGTGGCGGTCTTCGCGCTGGGCCTGCTGGTGGCGGGCACTGCAGGAACCATGTGGGCGGTGGTGGCCGGCCGGCTGGTGCAGGGGCTGGGCGGCGGCGCCATGACGGTGGCCCTGTACGTGGTGGTGGCCCGGGTTTATCCGGCCGTCCTGCACCCGAAGATCTTCGCGGCCTTCTCCGCCGCGTGGGTGATCCCGTCGCTCGTGGGGCCGTTCGCCGCCGGGCTCGTGGCCCAGCTGGCGAGCTGGCACTGGGTGTTCCTCGGCGTCGTCGTGCTGGTGCTGCCCGCTCTGGCCATGCTGTTTCCTGCGCTGCGGGGCGTGCGGTCCGGCAACGCGAACGGGAACGGTTCGGCGGACGGGAACGGTTCGGCGGACGGTACCGCGGAAGGGAACGACGGCGGTCCGGATCCGGCAGGTGCCCCGGCGCCCTGGGCACCTGCCCGGCTGCCCTGGGCACCTGCCCGGCTGGCCTGGGCGGCACTGGCCGCGCTGGCGGTCCTGGGCCTGAACCTGTCCTCCGGACTTCCGGTGGCCGGACCGCTTTTGGCGGGCGCCGCCGTCGTGATTGCATTGCTGGCCGTCCGGCCGCTGGTGCCCCGCGGAACCCTCACCGCCCGGCGGGGGCTGCCGAGCGTGATCCTGATCCGGGGACTGGTTGCGGCCGGTTTCTTCGGCGCCGAGGTCTACCTGCCGTACCTGCTCGTGGAGCGCTACGCCTTCTCGCCCACCTTCGCCGGCCTCACCCTGACCGGCGGAGCCCTCGCCTGGGCCGCTGCGTCGGCCGTGCAGAGCCGGCTGGGCGGGAGGCTTGGCAGCCCGGTCGCCGTGCGGATCGGTTCGGTGATGGTGCTGCTGGCGATCGGCCTGGCGCTGGTGACCACCGCGCTTGGCTGGCCGGCCGCCGTCGTGATTGCCGGCTGGGTCCTCGCCGGCGGTGGGATGGGGCTTGCCTATCCGCGGCTGAGCGTGATGACCCTTGCCCTTTCCACGCCGGACACCGAGGGCTTCAACAGTTCCGCGATGTCGATTTCCGATTCGCTCGGGGGCGCCCTCGCGCTTGCCGCAACAGGGATCGTGTTCACGGCATTTACGACGACGGCGGCCTCCTTCACCGGCGTCTTCGTGCTGACCGCGGTGATCGCCGCCGCCGGGGTCGCCATAGCGCCGCGCGTCGCCCACTAACACTCCAGGCTAAGCAGGTCAGATGCGGGGGAGGACCTTGTAGTACAGGTGGGTCACGGCGTCGCCCTGGATCACCGCGGTCTGCTCGAGCTTCACCGGGGCCGCCGCGAGGTTGTCGAAAAACCGGATGCCCTGGCCAAGGATCCACGGCGCCAGGTTCACCCGGATCTCCTCCACGAGACCGGCGTCGATCGCCTGCCGGATGATGTCCGGCCCTGCCAGGGCCACGTCCTTGTCCCCGGCCAGTGCGGTCGCGGCCCGCACCGCATCCGCGAATCCGGTGGTGACGAACGTGTAGGGGATGCCGTCGCGCGGCCAGCCGTCCGGGACGGAATGGCTGAGCACCACGATGGGGCAGTCGATGGGGTGCCGGCCGTCCCAGCCGTGCGTCAGGTCGAAGATCCGGCGGCCCACCAGCATGGCGCCGGCCGTGGTCATGGTGCGCCGGAGGTGCAAGGCGCTGGTTTCAGTCACGTGCCAGGTCATGTCCGGCCTGGCAGTGGGGACCTCCACCGGGCCGCTGCTGTACCAGTCGAAGAGGCCGTTGACGGAGTCGTCCGGGAGGGCGATGAAGCAGTCCAGGGACATCGTCATCTCAGCAACCAGCCTGGCCATCCTGCGCTCCTCTCGACGGGTGTCCGTGCTGGAGTTTTTGTACAGATATCGCGGGTTGGACGCCCCCGAAGCCGCGACAGCTGTACAAAAACTCCAATCTAGGTGTATTGACCTGAGAGGTTGGTGACGCGGCTGACCGGTGTCTGACCTTTGAGGGCGGTGTGGGCTCGGTGGTGATTGTAGGCATGGAGCCAGTCG
>NZ_JBHUSB010000013.1:0-137373 GCF_042673905.1 Arthrobacter sp. NPDC057009 | reverse complement strand
CCAAGAACAACGCCATCAAAAAACTCAACAGCCTAGGCTTCAACGTCACCATCACCCCGGCCACCGCAGCCTGACGAACCTTACTTTCGTATTAGACCTAGCCGGTTGTGCCGTGAAGGGTTCCTCGTGAGGGCTTAGTGTTGCCCAGCCCTACTGCTTGTACGCCAACCCGCCGCATGCTTAGGTGAATTAACGGCGGCACCAGCTGCCCGTAGTTGGGGGAGAAATGGCTAAAACAGGAACTTCCGTGATGTACCGGCGAACGCTGCGGGCGGGAATTATCGTGGGCATTGCCGGTATCGTCATCATGCTCTTCACGAATACGTTCATGCAGAATATCGGCACGTTCACCTACAACGGTGCCAACGTCGTCTTTTACGCCATAACGCAGATTTACTTGCTCGTCCCGGTGGCCTGCATGCCCTTTTCAGCGGCACTTGTTTCAGCCGCCTTGGTAATGCGTCATTTGGACACCTGGGATGTGGAGCGGATCCGGCGGGAACCTGCAGACGAAAACCCGACCTAAGCGGTTGCTGGCGACGGCCCACTGATGAGGGCGGGAGCTCTTAGCTTACCCCTGCCAGGTAACTGTCAGGATTGCTCAACCATTTGCGACACACTTAGGCAGGTGGCGGACAGGTATAGGGTATGAGTCATTTATCGAGGGCCGCTGACAGGGCGGATGCCTTCCGGTCGCTATACGAATCCTCATACGCCGACCTGCTGAAGTTCGTTCAGCGTCGAACCGAGCCGGCGAATGCTGAGGATGTAGTCGCTGAGGCATTCTGGTCGTCTGGAGGCGCTTCTCTGAAGTGCCCGCGGATGAAAACAATGCCCGGGCTTGGGTCTTCGGAATCACGCGGAATCTCATGCTGAACGCTCAGCGTGGAGAACAACGACGTCAAGCACTAGGCGTACGGCTCGCTGAATCGGCACCGGATTATTTCAGCACCTCCCATGCTGATCTGGTCAGCAGTCGGATCGATCTAGGCCGCGCCTGGGCGCTTCTTTCTGAAGTCCATCAAGAAGCCCTGGGACTCGCCGTCTTTGAGAACCTTGCCGCGCCGCAGGCAGCCAAAGTCTTAGGAGTCTCGCCCGTGGCTTTCCGTCTGCGACTGACCCGCGCAAGACGGGCCTTGCGGCTCCTCCTTGACCACCTCCCGCACCATGCTTCCGACCTGCCGGCGGCAACACCCGAAAAGGCGTCAACGCTATGAAAAGTGCTCAGAACCTCGACACACTGCTCCGCTCGCTGGACGCAGCAGAGCAAAGCCCGCCGTCGAACCCTGCCCGGGCGCAAGCCGACCTGAACCGCATACTCAGCTCCCAGCTAGCTCCCGCCGCATCCAGCGGCGGATTGGGACTCAGCCGCGAGTTGGCCAAGGCCAACCGGCGACGGCGGGCTGTCACTCTTGGCGGTCTGGCAGCAGCCGCGACCGCCGGGTTACTGGTCATGCCGGCGATCTCAGGAGAAGGTGACCCGGCCTTCGCCACCTGGACAGCAGTCCCTGGGACACTTATCGGCTCAGAACGTGACAACGCCGTTTCGGACTGCCGCAGATCAACACAACGTGTGGGTGGAGGCATGTACTCAGCCGAGCATTCAGCAACAGAAGTAGCCATTGCCGAGCGGCGGGGAGCCTGGGTGACGGTCATCCTCAGCGGTCATGACGGTTTTGAAGCATCGTGTACCACGGACGCCACGGCACCGTGGTTCGACAAAGGGTCGTTCGGCTCTGTCGGAAAACCGAAAAACGTGACGGCACTGCCTGCACGAAGTATTGCTCCGACTCAACTCGGAACCGGAACAATCGCAGACAAGCCCATCTCCCTCGCGTCAGGTCGTGTGGGAGCCGATGTCGCAGCCATTACCTACACCAGCGCTTCCAAAGAAGAGGTGACCGCAACCGTCGCGAAAGGTCACTTCGCCTTTTGGCTGCCGGGTAACGACCTGCAAAACGCTTCCAATCAGGGAGTGCCAGTTAAAGTGACCTACAAAAATGGTTCCACCGAAAAACAAATACTCGACTTCTGATTGATGTCGGCACGACACTCCCCCGCGTGTGTCGCCAAGCCTTTGGGAAAATTGGTTCCCCGAATCATGGAACCGAATGCGATGGCCGGACACTATGAGGTATGGGTGGGGAATCGGATGTTTCAGATGAGGTGCTGTGGCGCCAGGTTATCAACGGTGATGGTGAAGCTTTCGGGCTCCTTTTCGACCGGCATCATGAACGCGTGGGGCGTCACGCCCTGAAAATCCTGGGCGTTCCCCACTTGGCGGAAGAGATAACTGCCGTTGTTTTTTATGAGGCGTGGCGTCGGCGCGCCAACATCCGGATGGTCAGTCACTCGATGCTTCCCTGGCTGTTAGTAACCGCCAACAACATCGTGCGTAACCACGTCCGCCAGCAACGGCGCTACAGGCACTTCCTCAGTCAGCTTCCGGCCCCGGAGGACGCGGCCGATATTGCAGACGGCGTGGCGGAAGCGGATGACGCGAGAATCATGTCTTCTGCCGTTCGGGAAGCCTTCGCGCAGCTCAAACCCCGGGAACGCGATGTGCTGACACTGTGTGTGATTCAGGGCTTGGGAGCACGGGAAACCGGCGTTGCGCTAGGCGTAGCCGAGGGAACCGTGAAGTCCAGGCTTCATCGGGCGAAATTACGGCTTGGGGCTCTGTTCGGCGAGATAGCGCGTGAGCAAGAGCCAGAGGCCCAGACAATTCTTGGACGGAGAACACCATCATGAGCACCTTCCAGTTCCAAACAGACCGTCAGGAAGCCCTGCGCCAGCAGCTCGTCGAGCTGCCAACCCTCGCCGGCGCTGAAGACCCTGCCAGATACAGGCCACACAGAGAGCCGCACCCCCTGTCCAGGAGCCGCGAGTCGAGCACTGCGCCCACGGACCATGCACGTGCCCGTGCTCGGCTGCCCCGGCGTATCCTGCTCACGGCAGGTGCGGCCGCTATCGGCTCCATGGTCGTCGGTCACACCGCCGTGATCGCCCAGAGCGCCCATGCGGCTGGCGTTTTGCGCGACGCTGCCGAACGCACGATTAGCTTTGTCGACCCGAAACCGAAACCAGGGCAGTACCTCATGGTCCGCACGCATGCGAACTGGCTCGTCTCCGGGATCGACGCGGCGGGAAACCAGACAAACTCGATGAATGTCCAGACTATCGACGTCTACGTTCCCGGAAACCCTGCCGAGGAATGGGTGCTCCGGCGCGACTGGGGCGACGCCGGCCCGGTGCCGATGGACATGGAAGTCATCAAAAGCAGGGACGGGAATTTCTATGGAGGAGGTCCCTGGTCACTGCTCTCCGCGGAGGAGATCGCCGCATTACCCAGGGACGGCCAAGCCCTCTACGACCACTTCAACTCCCGATACACAGGAGGGTCGGCCTCCCGGGACGAAGACAACTTCGTCCGGATTACCGACCTTCTGAGGACAGGACTCATTCCCGCTGACCTGCGCGCCGGCCTCTACAAAGCCTTGGCGCTCATCCCCGGTGTCAACACCAGCGAGCAAACCAACTTCGACGGCAAAACGGGCATCGCCATCGGACGAGCAGAAGCGCTTCGCGCCGGACAAAGAGCAGAAATCATTATCGACCCCAGCACGGGCCTGGTCATCGGTGAACGAACCATCATGACCTATGCAGCCTTCGGTTTCGGAGCCAACGAAATCGTCGGGCACACCGCCGTCGACTACACGATCGTTAACTCAGCCCCAAAGTAGACGGAACCCGAACTGCTTCTTCCAGTTACCGCGTCAGCGCCATGGCGACTTCGCCACCGAGGGCCACGTTGCCGCGGTAGACATCGACATTGACATTCAGGCTGCGCCCGTTCGTAGCGCGCTGAATAAAGTCCAGAAGGAACGGTGTGGTGTCCTTGCCGTTGATCCCCTTCTCCTCTGCCTGTGCCCACGCCCGGGAGAGAACGACGTCGAGCTCGGCCGGAGGGAACTGCTTATCCTCTGCGATCGGGTTTGCCAAGAGAATGGCCGCTTCAAGGCGCAGGTCATCGCGTGCCCTGCATATTGCCGCAACCTCCTCAGGAGTTTCGACCGCATACTCGATCTCAAACCCCGAGTCGGCAACATAGAAGCCGGGGTACTTCTTGGTCCTGTAGCCGACGACGGGGATGTTGAGCGTTTCAAACCGTTCCAGGGTGGCCGCTACGTCCAGGACGGACTTCACGCCGGCGCTGACGACGACGATCGGGGTACGGGCCAGCGTCGTCATGTCGGCAGACTCGTCGAAAGATGTTGCCGCACCGTGGTGAACTCCACCCAAGCCGCCGGTTGAAAACACTTTGATGCCGGCCCGGTGGGCCAGAAACGCCGTCGCTGCTACCGTGGTGCCGCCGTGGAGCTGAAGAGCAGCAGCGACAGGAAGATCCCGGAGGCTGACTTTCCTCACTCCCCCGTCATGGGAAAGCGACGAGATCTGCTCGTGGCTGAGCCCCACCGTCGGAACGCCGTCGAAAACACCGATCGTTGCAGGAACGACTCCCTGGCTACGGAGGCGATCCTCCGCCTCGACAGCAACGTCGAGATTGCGTGGACGGGGAAGGCCGTGGGTGAAAATGGTCGATTCCAAAGCGACGACAGGACGCCCTCCGGCAACGGCTGCGGCCACTTCCTCCGCTACATGGATGGCGGCGTTGCTGCGGGCCGATGACACAGCTGGTCTCCCTGTGGCTACTGATGACTCGATCTTCTGCTCGCTCACTGGACTCCCCACTGCGCCCGCCCGGTTATTCCTGCGGCGCACGCCGTCCATCAAGCAACGCGCTGGTGCTGCTCTGCGGTACCAGGATGTGCACGGCGTTGCGCTGGATGGTGAAGTCGGTCGGCGTGGCAGTCGCCAGCTCGCCGTCGAGGTTCACCGGCAGGGAGGGTTCCGTGGCCACCCGGACACTTCGGGTGGTCAGGTGGTGTACCCGGTCATTGTTGATGAAGCTTCCGTCCTTGAGCATCCGCGCGATCTTCAGATGCTCCCACGGCGGTGCCGCCTCGATGGCGTAGATGTCGAGAGTGTGGTCGTCTATCCCTGCCGTCGGCGAGACCATACTGCCGCCCCCGTAGTGCCTGCCGTTGCCGACGGCCACCTGCAGCAGGTTATCGAGCTCCAACGGCTCGCGGTCCCCCTCGGGGAACTCGAGCCGGGCCCGGAACGGCCGGTGACGGCCGTAGGCGCGCAGGGTGGCGACGCCGTATGCCAGCGGCCCCATGCGCTTTTTCAGGGCGGGACTGAGAGCCTGGGTAACACCGGCCGACAAGCCAACGGAGGCGACGTTGAGAAACGGCCGGCCGTTCGCCCGGCCCAGGTCGATATCGACCACCTTTCCGTCTGCGACGGCCGAGCATGCCCCAGCCAGGTCATTCGGTATCTCCAGCGTGCGGGCGAGGTCGTTGGCGGTGCCCAGCGGTAGGACGGCGAGCGTGACATCGGTGCCGGCAACCCGACCAGCGGCGCAACTCACCGTCCCGTCGCCGCCACCAACCACGATCAGGTCGTGGCCATCGTCAACCACGCGATCGAGCGTCTCGGCCAGCTCCGCCCCCGACAGCACCTGGTGCACGGAGCTGATCGGCACTCCTGCTTTTTGCATCCTGTCCACCGCGGGGCCGTGCACAGCCGCACCCCGGCGTGATCCGGCATTAATCACCACGGCAGCAGAGCGCGCGTCTCGGGCAACCTTCATGCCGGACATGTTAGACCGCCCAACTGAGAAGTCCCTGCGAGCGTCGAGCAACTTCTGCGAGGCCTTCGAGAGAACTACCGGAAGGGAGGCTCTTTCCCCTGCGGGAGAGGTAATACTCCTTGGGCAGGCGTCATGGTGAACCACCCATTGTCCCGCTGGGTCGCAAAAATGATGACCCGTTGATCGGTTTGAAGCGGGTCGCCTTCCGGATATGACTCGCCTCCAGTGCAGGTCTGAGGAGTGGATGAGATACGGAGGGGTCCATCTCCAGGGTCGCCTTTGAGGACCCGCTCAACTTCTATGAGGTGGGTCGTGGCCTCGTAACCGTAAATGCTCGTTTCGCCAACCTCGCCCACGGAATTGCCGATCAGCACCATGCTGGCGTCGTCGTATTGTGCTTGCGGGGTCTCAAACCAAACCCAGTCAACGCACGTTTCGGCACCACTGACTGGAATGAGATCGCACCCGGTTCCAAGCACACCCGCCACGAGCACTGCCGTCGCCAGAGATGTAACTTTCCCCATGGCTATGAAGCTACGCGCAGTCGGACAACCGCACTACTGCGTCCGCCCAGTTGCAATTGAAGCGAGACCGACCTGCAGGGAATGAACACCATCCTGTGATGCAACGCTTGACCGGGTCCCTGTCCTATGGACCAACAGTGCTCGCCTCGGTAGCGTGCAACCCATGACCATCAGACTTGAGAACGTCGGCATCGCCGTTCGCGATCTCGAAGCGACCATCGCATTTTTCACCGACCTCGGTCTCACCGTTGTCGGCCGTGACACCGTGAGTGGTGAATGGACCGACACCGCCGTCGGCCTTGACGGCAATCACGCCAAAATTGCCATGCTCCAGACGCCTGACGGCCATGGCCGCCTTGAGCTCTTCGAGTACATCCACCCGGAAGCGATCGAGACCGAGCCCACTCGTCCCAACGAGATCGGCATGCACCGCGTGGCGTTCTCAGTCGATGACATCGACAAAGCCCTGGAGATAGCCGCCAGGCACGGCTGCCATCCGCTTCGCGGCGTGGCGACCTACAAGGATGTCTACAAGCTCACGTACGTCCGCGGACCTAGCGGCATCCTCGTGATGCTCGCCCAGGAACTGAAGAAGAACTGATGGCAGGATCGCGCCACCAACGGCATCCCACGGCCGAGGCATAGCGCCAGTTGGTTCGGGCGCGCATCATTGGATGGTGCGGATCGTCGACTACACGCCGGAGTATCGGGAAGAAGTGCTCGCGCTTTCATTGCGGGCCTGGGAGCCGGTATTTCCTTTGGTTCGCAATGCTGTACCCGGCTTTGTCTATGAGGCCTTTTATCCGAACGGGTGGAAGGAACGCCAGTACCGCGACATGGCAGCTGTGCTCGATACTGAGCCGGAGAATGTAGCGATCGCTCTTGAGGGGAACCAGCTGCTGGGTTGGGTTTGTACCCGGCTGCACCCGGAGGACAGCATGAGTGAGGTGCATGTCCTGGCGGTGGATCCCGCTCACCAGCGGAAGGGAGTTGGCCAGGCCCTCATGGAGCATTCTTTCGATGCAGGCCGCAGGGCCGGCATGAGCATGGTGCTCGTAGAAACGGGTGATGATCCTGGCCATAAACCTGCCCGGCGCGCCTATGAAGCAGCCGGTTTCGAGCGATGGCCGGTAGCACGCTACTTCAAGAATCTTGCCGAATGACGTCAATCGGCGCTTAGTGGACTGAAGAACCACTCCACGCCAAACAGTAAATCGCCCCGTATCCCGAGGAGGCATCCGTTGAACGAACAGGCTGGCCAGCCCGACCAACCAGACCCCGAACCGCCACTGGCCGGCGACGAGACGGCTACCCTGCTGGGATTTCTGGAGCGGCAGCGGGCGACCTTCGCCTGGAAGACCAGAGGGCTCGACGCCGCCGGTCTGCGGGCTACCCTCGGCCGTTCCTCGCTGACGCTGGGCGGCCTGCTCAAACACCTGGCCCGCTTCGAGGACGACATGTCCACCGAATGGCTGCATGGCCGCAGGCAACTTCCGCCATGGAACGCCGTGGACTGGGACGCCGACCCCGACTGGGACTTGAACTCGGCCAGCGAAGACTCGCCCGAACAACTCTATGAAAGGTGGCGCGACGCGGTGACCCGCTCCCGCGCCCTGTTCGCGGAGGCACTGATGGAGGGCGGCCCGGGACGTCAGGGCATGGTTACCTCAAACCCCAGCATCGAGCTTCCCAGCCTGCGCTACATCCTGCTCAACATGATCGAGGAATACGCTCGCCACAACGGCCACGCCGACCTCATCCGCGAGTCGGTGGACGGCCTCGTGGGACAGGACCCGCCGGGATGAATGTGTCCACCGTCGTGCCGGGTGAAGGCCGGTCCTGCCGCCGACCATTGATTGCTACCTCCGAGTGATCCTTGCCAGCACCGCATCCAGGCCGGTCTGCACAGCATCGTAGGTTCTCGCCGCTTCGAGGTGGCGTGCGAACTGCTCGTTGAGCCCGCCGGGCGTGGTGTGCGCCTGCGCCAGGGCTGCGAAGTCGGCCCCAGGTGACTCGAGCTCGCCGGACAGTGCGGCGAAGGTGTCGGCGACGTAGCGGCGTGCGGCTGCTGACGGGACGCCCCGGCCGGACAGCCAGCCTGCGATCGTTCCGAGGTAACGAAAGTATGCCGCGACCGTGCCCGATGCTGCCGAGACCGATTCAAATGCCAGCTCGTCGTCGATCTCCATGCTCCCGCCAAGCCGGTCGTAAAGCCCCGTTGCCGCCGGCGTTGCAGGGTGCACCGGTGTCAGGCTTCCGCGGGTGGCCACGGCGGGGAGCGGGATGCTTCGTGCGATGTCCGTCGCTGGAGCAACCAGACCGGCCAGCTGCCCGACGGGGAAGCCTGCTATCGCACTGACGACGGCGTGGTCAGCGCGGAACTGCAGTCCAGCCAGTACCTCCGCGGCGTGGCTGGGCAACAGGCAGACCACCACCACGTCGCTGCGGTCCACGACCTGCTGGTTATCCGTCGCCACCCGCACCGAGGGGAACCGGGCCGCGAGTTCAGCCGCACGTTCGGCGTTCCTGGGGGAAAGCATGGTCGACGGCGGCTCGGCCGCTCCGTCGCAAAGTCCGGTGACGATCGCCGTCGCGATTGATCCAACTCCAAGTACGCCATATGAGGTCACCGGATGACCCTACCCCAGGACCCACGACGGCGGCACGGTCCTAAATTTGAAGCTCAACGGCACAGTCAGCGGACACGGCGATAGCGGATGTGGGTGGCGAGCGGTGAGTGAAGCACTTCGGCGGGTTCGAACCCGAAGGATTCAACGCCGTCGAAGATGCGTTCGCCTGCACCGAGCAGGACCGGTGCGATGTCGAGGGTAAGCTCGTCGATCACGCCGGCGATCAGTGCCTGCCGGACTGTCGAGGCACCACCGGCGATGTCCACACCCTTGTCGCCGGCCGCCTGGCACGCTGCGGAGTAGGCCGCGTCGAAGCCGTCGGTGACGAAGTGGAAAGTCGTCCCGCCGTCCATCTGAATCGGGTCATGTGCGTGGTGGGTCAGCACGAACACCGGCGCGTGGTACGGCGGTTCGGGGCCCCACCAGCCGGTCCATTCCTCGTCCCAGTCCCCGCGGATCGGGCCGAACATGTTGCGGCCCATTACATACGCTCCCCGCGGGCGCATGAGCCAGTCGTTCGCGACCTTGTCGGCATCGTTTGCCCGCGGGTCGCCGATGTGCCAGCTGTGGAGCTCCAAACCGCGCTTGCCCAAGGGGTTGTCGAGACTTTGGTCCGGCCCGGCCGCGAAGCCGTCCAGCGAGATCGACATGTGGCAGGTAGTATTCGGCACCGCAAACCTCCTGAATGAATGCGACTTTGCATCGGTCGTGAGGGGATTCTGGGGAGTCTAGCAGCTAGCTGGCGGGGTCGTAGTAGAAGGCCCGCACCTCCTGCGCGCAGCGGCAGGCGGCGGCGATCTTCGCGGCCCATTCCAGCGCCGCATCGTAGGAGGGCAGCTCCAGAACGGAGTAGCCGCCCTGGAGTTGCGCCGTTTGCCGGTAGGTGCCCTTGGCCACAGTCCCATCGGCGGCGACCATCACGGGCGGGATGCTCTCATCGATGCCTCCGCCGAACACCCAGACGCCGGCGTCCTTCGCTTCCTGAACCACCGCGTGCGCCGCATCCGAAACTGCCGGCAGCTCTTCGTCCGGGACGATCATGGCGGCACTCGGAAACGAGATCAGGTACTTCGTCATGGCGTCGGCTCCTTCTTCATGGCAGGCGGTTGGATTCACCAACCGCCGCGGGTTGGCGTGTGTCCCTTTCGGGCGTCGTCGGGCATGGTCATTTCGGCCCGCAGGCCCAGCAGCCGGATCGGACGGCCCGCCTCGATTCCGCCAGCCAGGTCCAGGGCCCGTGCGAGGATCTCGTCCCGGTCGAAGGTCTCGGGAATCTTCCTCGCATGGGTCTTGGTGAGGAACGGCGCGTACCGGACCTTCAGGGTCAGCCCAACCACAGGCCGCCCTTCAGCCACAACGTCCTCAAGTACGCGCGCTGTGAGTTCCCGGACGGCGTCGTCCACCTGGGCAGGTTCGGTCAGGTCGCGCTGGAAGGTGGTCTCGCGGCTATGCCCGCGAGCAACCCACGGGGTGTCGTCCACAACGCTGGCGCCATCCCCGCGCCCCAGCTCCGCATACCAGGGACCCATCTTGGGACCGAACTCCGGGACCAGGTCCTGGGGGTTGCATGCGGCGAGCTCGGCGACCGTCTTGATGCCGAGTTTGGCCAGCCTCCCCGACACCTTGGTTCCGACGCCCCACAGGTCCTTGGTGGGCCGGGTGCCCATGACGTCGAGCCAGTTCCCGGAGGTCAGACGGAAGACGCCGGCCGGCTTGCCGAAACCAGTGGCGACCTTGGCCCGCACAAGGGTGTCGCCGATGCCCACGCTGCAATGCAGCTGCGTTCGCTCCAGGACGGCGGCCTGCACCCGCCGGGCATAGGCTTCCGGATCCTCCGTCTCAGTGCCTACAAAGGCTTCATCCCAACCCAGCACCTGCACGGTGGCACCGGGCTGCTCGCGTAGGGTGGTCATCACCGTTTCGGACGCCGCAAAGTAAGCCTCGTGATCGACGGGCAGGATCACAGCGTCGGGCACCTTCCGGGCCGCGACGCGCAAAGGCATCCCGGAACCCACGCCGAAGGCCCTGGCTTCATAGGACGCGGTGGACACCACCGCCCGTTCGGTTGGGTCGCCTCGGCCGCCGACGATGATCGGCTTGCCCGCAAGCTCCGGCCGCCGCAGCACCTCGACCGCCGCGATGAACTGGTCGAGATCGACGTGCAGCACCCACCGGTTTCCGCCCACGCCACCAGTCTGCCCTAAACATCCCCGAAGGCCCATAAAGACCCGTCGTGGTTTACTGGGAAGACGGCGCTTTGCCCGTATGGGCTTGGAAACGCCACTCTTAGGTTCTTTGGGGGAACATGAGATCGCTTCGGTTGTCCATGTCATTGTTGCTGGTGGCAGGTGGACTGTCAGCATGCACCCCTGCGGGCGCGCCGGAAGGCCAAGGCGGCGCCGTTGCCACCTCCTCCCCTGCCGCATCGGCGTCAGCAACAGGCCACTGGACAGAGGTCTTCGAGGGCGAGTTCGTCTCGCAGGCGGTCACGACCCGAGGCAGGGCGGTCCTCACGGTCACCCCCAGCAAGGTCGAGTTGAAACTGGCCAACTTTTCCACGGGGGCGGGCGGCAACCTGCATGTGCATCTAAATCCGGGCAAGTTGGGTCCCAAAGCCGGCGAAATGGGACTGAGTTCCTCAAACACGTTTGTTGTGGCGCCACTGAAGGCGCGGCGTGGCGCCCAGTCCTACGACCTGACCTCCATATGGAAAGAACTGCCGGAGGTCCAGAGTGTCACCATCTATCAGTACAGCGCCCGGGCACGGCGCGCCTACGGTACCGCCAACCTGGTCAGACGGTACTAATTTCCGGTTGTCCGCCGGCTTCACCCATTGCCCGCGGAGCCTGCGCCCGAAGCCACCACCGTCCCGGCGCTGCCGTCCACAACGACGCGCTGCCCCTCGGCCAGGGTGGCCGTGCCCGTGCCGGTCCCCATCACCGCCGGGATTCCATATTCCCGGGCCACAATCGCCGCATGCGAGCCGAGCCCTCCCATGTCGACGACGACGGCGGCCGCGCGCTGGAACAGCGGCGTCCAGGAGGGGTTCGTGTAGGGGCAGACAAGAACGTCGCCGCTGCGCAGCCGGCCGAACTCGTCCGGGCCCCTGATGATCCGCACTGGCCCTTCTGCGCGGCCGCGGCTTGCCGGGGTGCCGGCGACCAGTACGCCCGCTGCTTGACGGCGGTCCCTGAACAGGCGGTCCCTGAACAGCAGCGCCGTGTCCAGCAGCGGAACCCCCTCGAGTTCCCGGCGCCTGGCCGCCCTGGCCAGCACGAGCGGCCGGTAACGCTGCCGGACGGAAGCCGGCAGCGCACCGCCGTCGTCCGTTATGGCCTCCAGTTCCTCGAACCGCAGGTGGTAGACGTCCTTGACGCCGTCAATCACCCCGGCGGCAACAAGGCGGCGGCCGAGCTCGCGGTACGCGCGGCGCATGGGCGGAATGACCTTGGTGGCGTAGAAGTGGCTGTCCTCGCGGAACGCCATTCCCGCCCGGGCGGCGTCGACGGCGGCGAGCACCTGCCGCCGGACGGGCCCGAAGCGGAGGAGGGGGTGGCGCTTCAGCTCAGCCAGTGCGGCGCCGGTCTGGTCTGCCCTGCCTGGCGGCTGGCCCATGAGCGCCTTCACCAGCCCCAGCACCACCTCGGGGGCATCGGACCAGGTGGGTGAACTGCTCAGCACCGGGCTGACGGTTTCACGGTTCCCATATTCGCGCAGGAAGCGGTCAAACGCCTCGCGGAAGGCTGCGTGTGCCGGCTCTTCAAGAAGCCGCGGCAAGGCCGCCCCGTCGGATCCATCAAAGGCGCGGGCCAGGCCTGGATCCTCCCGGACCATCACGGCCAGCTGCTCCAGCGAGCGGTTCGCCTGGCTGGTCCGGGTGTCCGCGCCCGCGATCAGTGCGGAAGCCAGGCCCGTCCTGCCCAACAGCAGGAGCATCAGGCGCAGCCTCAGCAGGGGAAGGAATATGCCGGGCATGTAGGAGATCCGCAGGTCTGTGATGCCCCGCATCGCGGCAAAGCAGTCCCGCGCGGCGCCCACAACCTCTGGCCAGCGCAGCGTTTCCAGGTGCCGTCCGTTCAGCCGGTCCACCTGCTCCAGGAAAGCGGTGAACCTGGGGTCGTTCTGCCAGTCGGCCATCCTGTACTGCCCCGCGCGGCGGGCCAGGCCGAGCGGCGCGGCCAGGGCGCGGAGCGTCAGCCGCGGGGACGGCGGCACGAGCTGGACCACCACACCGTCCTCTTCCGGCAGCAGCTCCTCGACGGTGGGGAACCGCGCACCGACGCTTCCGCCCATCCTCTGCAGCATCGCCAGGATCCCCTGCTTCATCCAGCCGGACACATCCAGCGGGTAGGGCCGCTCCTGGAACATTTCGATGAAGAACGGCACCACCCGCCGCTGCACCATATTGAGCCGCAGCGGCTGGGGCGGCAGCGCGGTCATGGGCCGCGACTGCAGCACAAACATCTGGCCTCCGGCCAACGCCCACTCCATGTCCTGCGGCCGGCCGAAGTGCTCCTGAGATTTGCGGCCCAAGCCAGCCAGTCCCCGGAGCTGGTCCGCGGTCAGGGAAGGATCCGGGCTGCGGCTGCCGGGCTGTTCCCTGATTCCGCCCTCCGCGGCCAGGCCAATCACCACCTCGCCGCCGCCGGGTGTGAAGCTGCGGATCCTGCCCCTCCGGTCCAGCACATACTGTTCCGGTGTCACCCGGCCGGACACCACCGCCTCGCCCAGGCCCGGGCTGGCATCCACTACGGTCTCATTGCGCTCACCTGTGACCGGGTTCGCGGTGAACATGACACCCGCGGTGTCGGCCGGCACCATCTTTTGAACGACGACGGCGATCGCCACCTCCCGCGGGTCGATCCCCTGCCGCTCTCGGTAGGCAATGGCCCGGTCGGTCCAGAGGGAGGCCCAGCAATCGGCAACCGCTTTGGCCAGCGCCGTCTCGCCGATGACATTCAGGAACGTGTCCTGCTGGCCGGCGAAGGCGGCTCCGGGAAGGTCTTCGGCAGTGGCGCTGGAACGGACAGCCACCGCCCCGCCTCCCAGGGCCGCATAGGCCTCGGCAATCTCCGTCCGGACGGCCGGGGGCACGCCAAGGCGGGCGATCAGCGCGCGGAGGGCGCCGCCGTCGTGCTTGTTTTGATCAATCGCCTCCAGCGCCGCCCCCAGCTCTGTTCCGGCGAGCAGCGAACGGTAGGCCTCCGTGGTGATAGTGAACCCCGGAGGCACCGGAAAGCCTTGCCGCACCAGTTCGCCCAGGGCTGCTCCCTTGCCGCCGGCGTCCGCGAGATCTGCCATGCCGAAGTCACCAAGCGGGCGGACTGTCCTTCGAGTCATCCGGGACTCCTTCTGGCAGGCATCAGTGTGGTTGGTGCTGTCGCCGCACGTCGGGGCGTGTAAAAAGTACTCCACTCCCGCGTCCCCGGCATAGTGTTTGGGCACCGAGAAAGGCCTTCCCCGCCGGGTTGCGTGACGTTACGCATGCCTCTTGACCCCTCCCGGCATCGGTACCAAACTCTTACTGATTACCAATTTAGAGTTTCGTGAATTCCTGTACGTGGGCTGTGTGTTGGGCGGTTTCTGCACGTCGCGCGGCGCCGGGAAATCCAAATCCGGCTGCCGCAGTCAAGTTATGTAGGGTCTCAAATCCGAGGAGCACCTGATGGGCCAGCGGCCGATTGTTGAGTGGTGGGATGAGCTGGATGAGGTCACGAAGAAGTGGCTCGTTGATAATCCCGGCTGCGTAGTTCTTCCGCGGACGGTGGCAAACGTGGTTCACCAGGTCTCGGGGGGCAGCGTCGCCCAGGACCAGCACGGCGAACACCTGCTGTCAGATGCGGAGCAGTCCTTTATCCGGGCGAAGTGCAAGGCTGCCGCGGGGTCTGCCCGTAAGCATTGGTAGGTCCGCAGGACCTTCTCCGCCGGCTATTCCGCTTCGAAGCCGAGGCGGTCGCGGACAAGCTTCGCCACGACGGCGGCGTGCTGATCCTTGTCTGCACGGGTCCCTGATTTCAGCATCGCCAGATATGCGACGTATGCCGCAGTCCGGGTGTCGTAGGCCGCGGCGCGCGTCTCGAGTGCCAGCGCCAGGGTGGCATGGGCCTGCGCCAGCCTGATCTGCAGTTCGGCATCAACATCAGCGCCGGAGAGTGCTTGCTCTGCGGCGGAGAGAAGGGACTGTGCGACGTCGGCGTGCTCGTTCGCGGCGCGCTGGCCAAGGTCCGGCTGCATCGGCTCTGCCTCTCTTTGTTCAGCCCGCGAATGGCGGACGCGCGCTGTGGAGTAAAGCCTAAAACAGGTTGCCCACTTCTGTTACGCCTCCCGACGGTCCACCCGGGACAGCCCGTCCGCGATTTCTTCGACCGCGCCGACAAGCGCGGCCCAGCACTGCGGCCCGCCATGCCCTTCGTTCTCGATGACGGTGAGCCGGCTGCCGTCCCAGCGCTGATGAAGCATCCAGGGCGTGATGACCGGCCCACTTACGTCTTTCCGCCCGTGAATGAGGTAGCCGGGAACTCCGTTGAGTTGGTGGATTCTTTCCATGATGGTCTGTCCCTCCGGGAGGAAGGCGTCACTGGACCAGTAGTGGGTGACGAGGATGGCCATGGTCATCCGCTCGCTCGCGTCGTCAAACATCGGGCCGGGCTGCCAGAGCGGATCCAGCGAGACGTGCGTCGATTCCCACCGGTCCCATGCCAGGGCTGCGGTTTCGGCATCGTCCCGGTCAGTGCCGGCGAGGCGGCGGGCGTAGGCATCCACCACGCGCTCCCCCGGCCTGCGCCTGGCGGCCTCCGAGAACTCCTCCCATGCTTCCGGGAAAATCCGCCCGACGCCCTCCGTGATCCACTCAACCTCCTCGCGGCTCGTCGTTCCCACCGCCATCAGGGCGAGCCCGTGCACCTGCTCCCGGTGCTGCAGGGCATAGGCCAGGGCCAGCGTGCTGCCCCAGGACCCGCCCGTGACGATCCACTTCGCAATTCCGAGGTGCCGGCGAACGGCCTCGATGTCCTCGATCAGGGCCTGGGTGGTGTTGGCCGGCAGGGAGGGCAGATCGTCCTGGACAGCCGGTTTGCTTCTCCCGCAGCCGCGCTGGTCCAGCCCGATGGTCCGGAATTTCGAAGCATCGTGGCGGGTCTTGTATCGGGGACCCAGGCCAACACCGGGGCCGCCGTGGAGGTAGAGGACGGGGACCCCGGCCGGGTTGCCCGATGCCTCCCAAAAGATTTCTGCCCCGTCGACGTTTACCAGCCCCGCGCTTTCGCCCGTCATTCAACAAACGCTACGGGACGGGCCCCAGCAGGGGTAGGGTCGCCGTCGGGATCCCTGCAGTCCCGGCGGCGGTCATGCCAGCGCTGAGGTAAGGTCCACGTTGACCAGAACGACGTAGACTGCGGTGCCGACGCCGACGCTCAGGAGAGTGCGGCGCCCGGCCAGGAGGTGGGTGGCGGCGGTAACAGCCACAGCCAGACATGCCACAGCCGCCGTGTCCGGATCAGCCAGGATGGCGCCGCGCAGGGTTGAGGCGGCCAGGATGCCGAGGATGCCCACGGGCATCCACACAGCCAGCGCCTTCACCAGGGCGGACCGCCGGAGCGTCTTGAGCGCAGCAAACGGAAGCGCGCGCAGGCCGAGCGTGATGGCGAACACGACGCCACAGACGGCAAGGATGTAGCCGGTATCAGGCATCGGTGGTGCCCCTACGATCATGGCCGGGCCGGAGGACGAAGCGGGCCAGCAGGAGGATCAGAAACAGTGCCAGTGCCGCGAAAAGGGCTTGGGACGGCAGGAGAACCGCGGCGACAGCGAAGCTCAGTCCTGCCAGCAGGAACGACGGAAGGTGCTGGCGTGTGCGCGCGGCGTCGAGCGTGAGCGTGACGAACAGTGCACACAACGCGAAGTCGAGCCCTTTAACTGGCCCGGGCATCAGCGACCCGACCAGTACCCCCGTGAGGCCGCCCCCGAGCCAGTAGCAGTGGAACGCGGCCTGCATGCTGACCAGCCGCCAGGGTGTCCAGGTGTCGCTGGAGGCGGCCGTGACCGCATAGGCCTCGTCGATCAGCGCATACACGGAGTAGGCCTTCGCGAGCGGGTTCTTCACCACATGAAGGGGGAAGGAGAACGAATAAAATACGTGGCGGAAATTCACCAGGAATGTGGTCAGGGCGATGGTTGCCAGCGGTGTGGCCGCAACGATCATGCCGACGAGCAGCAATTCCAGGGACCCGGCGAAGCCGGCAACCGACAGCGCCGGCGCCACCCACCACGGCAGGCCAGCCTGAACAACCAGCAAGCCGAACGCGATGCCCAACGGATACATGCCCAACCCTGCTGCGAAGGAGTTCCGCAAACCCCGGGCGGTCTCATGCCGCCGGGAGTTCGGGGCGGTGTCCGCGGGGACGATTTGTGTCGCATTGCCATGACCCAATCGTTTCAGTTTTGGCCTGGCACGCGATTGCCAATATTGCAGTCCAGTGCAGAACAAGAGCAACATATTCATATGGATAAGCTCGATGCAGCAATAATCGAAGTGCTGGAGCACGACGGGCGGATCTCCAATACGGACCTGGCCGCCGCTGTGGGTCTCACACCTGGACCCTGCCTGCGCCGGGTCCAGCGGCTCGAATCCACCGGCGTCATCCGCGGATACCGCGCGGAGATCGACCCGAAGGCGGTGGGCCGCGCCTTCGAGGTGATTCTCGACGTCGAGCTCACCAACTTCGACCGGAAGAGCGTGGACCGCTTCGAGAACACCATGGCCGCCTTCGATGAGGTCACCGAAATGCACCGCCTCTTTGGTTCGCCGGACTACTTTGTACGCGTCAAAGTCGCCGATCTGCCGGACTACGAAGCCTTCCTCAGCGACCGCGTTATGACCATCCCCGGCATCCAGAAAGTCAGTTCCCGGTTCACCATGAAAACCATCAAGGGCTGAATCCGCAGCTCCGGAAAAAGGCCACGTAGGCTGGAGCCCGACCGTTTACCCCCTGCCCGAGAGGAACCACATGGCCCACGCTGAAAACGAAGTCACCATCAACAGACCCGCGTCGGAGGTGTACGCATTCCTGGCGGACGGCCTGAACAATCCAAGATGGCGCTCCGGAGTGCAGGGCATCGCTCTCAAGGAAGGCTCCGCCGGAGAGCTGGGGGCCATCTACAGCCAAACGCTGACCGGGCCGAAAGGCCGGCCCATCCAGGGCGACTACAGAATCACCGATGCTGTGCCAGGAAAGCTTCTGGGCTTTCAGGTGGTGGCAGGTCCGGCACGCCCGACCGGCAGTTACACGCTGACCGAGGAGGGCAACAGCACCCGCGTCCGTTTCAGCCTGGACCTCAAGCTTCCGGTCCTCATGCGCGTTTTCGACTCCCTGGTGACCAAAACCATGGAATCTGAGGTAGCCCAGCTGACGAAGCTAAAGGAAGTCATCGAGGCCGGCTAGGTCAATATAGCTAAGCCCGAGCGGCCCGGGCGATCAGGACTACAGCCGGACGTGGCGGAACAGCGCGGCGGTGCCCATGCCGCCGGCGATGCTGATCATGGCCAGGGCGAGCTTTCCCCGGGCAGTGCGCGAAGGTTCCCGCCTGGCCTGTGCTAGGAGCCGGGTGACCAGCACTGCTCCGGACGCCCCGTAGGCATGGCCCAGGGCCAGGGCGCCGCCGTCGGCGTTGGCACGGGCCGCGTCGATCCCCAGATGGTCCAGGCATGCAAGGGTCTGGGAGGCGAACGCCTCATTGAATTCCACGAAATCCACGTCCCCGGCAGCCACGGAATGCGCCGCCAGCAGGTTGGACGCAGCCGCCGCAGCACCGATGCCCAGGAGCTGCGGCGCCACGCCGGCGGTCTCCGTGCCGAGGACGGCCAGGCCGTCGCCAGCACCCAGTTCCCGCGCCCTGGCCAGGGACGTAATAACGACGGCGGCTGCACCGTCCGCGTCGAAGCATGAATTTCCGGCGGTGACAGTCCCGGACTCCACGAACGCCGCGGGGAACCGCGCCATCAGGGCCTCGCTGAGTTTGGGGCGGGGACCGTCGTCTGACGTCACAGTGGCCTGCACCGCCCCGGGTGCCGCGGGCAGCCCGACCGTTTCCCTGCCAAAGGTCCCGCTGCCCTGCGCAGCCACGGCCCTGCGGTGGCTGCGCAGGGCGAACTCGTCCTGGCGGTTTCGGCTGATGCCGTACTCGCGTGCAACGTTCTCTGCCGCGACGCCCATGTCCGGATCACCGTGGGTGTGCGGCGCGAACTCGGCGCGGCTGAAAAAGGCGGGTTCGCCGTCGTCGTTCCGGTGCGCGCGCAGCGGCGCGGTGCTGATGCTCTCGACCCCGCCGGCGAGGTAGGTGCCGCCGCCGGCGGCGACGAGCCGCGAGGCGAGGACAATGGCGTCCAGGCCTGAGCCGCACTGCCGGTCCACAGTTAGCCCGGGAACCGTGACCGGCAGGCCGGCTTCCAGTGCCGCCAGCCGCGCGACGTTGCCGCCCGCACCCACGGCGTTGCCGATGACGACGTCCGCCACCTCGGCCGCCTCCACACCCGATTCGTGGAGTAAGGCCGCGAGGACCGGGGCCAGCAGTTCATGGGAGCGCAGGTGCTTCAGCGCACCGTTCGCCCGGCAGATGGGCGTGCGCAGCGCCGCGATAATCACGGGCTGCCGGTCGTCGGGCAGCACCAGGGCCCCGCTGCCGGTCACAGCGCTGCCGGTCACAGCGCCAGACAAAGAGACCCCATGCTAGACAAGGTGCCGGACCCGGCTGTCGCGGGCCGCGATCCAGTCGAGGAGCAGGCGCCGGCTGACCTTTCCGCGGTCCGTCACCGGGAGCTCATCGAGGGCGAAGTACTGCAGCGGCCGCTTGTCCTTGGCCAGGACGTCCTCCAGGCCGGTCTTTAGCTGGGTGGCCGTGACCCCGCCGTGGGAAGGAACGATGCCGGCCACCACGCGCTGGCCCCTGAGGTCATCATCCATGCCCGCCGCAATCGCCGAGGCAACTCCGGGGACGGAGGAGAGCGCCAGCTCCACCTCGTGCGGATAGACGTTCTTGCCTGCGGTGATGATCATGTCGGCGCGCCGGCCGAGGATGTGCAGGACGCCGTCGGCCAGGTAGCCCTGGTCCCCCACAGTGAACCAGCCGTTGAAGCAGCGCAGTGCCTGGCCGTCGTCCCCCCAGAGGTAGCCGTTGCTGACCATGCCGCTTTTGACGCTGATGTTGCCTGCGGTGCCGTCGGGAAGTTCCGCGCCGGAATCGTCCAGGATCCTCACTTCCACGCCGGGGAACGGCCTGCCGATCGCGGTGCTCCCGGCGGCGGAGGGCTCGCCCGCGGCCAGGCCGGCGCCGGAGACGAAGCTCAGCTCAGACGCGCCGTAGTACTCGAAGATCGTGGCATGCGGCGCCCAGCGGCGGGCGGCCTCCAGCGTGCGCGCATCGAGCTTCGACCCCGCGCAGATGATGGTCCGGACGCCGGAGGCATCCACGCAGCCCAGCAGCCCGCGTTCGCTGAGCAGCCGCAGCATGGTGGGCACCAGCACCAGCCGGGTGATGCCGTCGTGCGCGATGGCGGCGTGGACGTCGCCGACGTCGAACGTCCCCAGCGTGTGGAACTCCGAACCGGCGTAGAGGCACTCGGCCAGGGCGTAAAGGTTCAGGCTGGCGGCCAGCGGGCCGGGCGCAAGGGTCCTGTCGTCCTGCGTGAGTCCGAAGAACTCCATGGACGCGTCGAAGGACTGCTGCCAGGAACGGCGCGAGCGGGTGAACGCCTTGGGCACGGAGGTGGTGCCCGAGGTCAGGCCGATGAGGAACGAGGCCTCAGGGTCCCCGTCCGTCAACTCAATGCCGGCGCCACCGGGCACCGGGTCAACGCGGGAGCCCAGCCGCTGGACGATCTCGTCCTGCAGCGCCTCTGGCCATGTGGGGTCCAGGACCGCACACTCGCGGTTTCCGGCGACGGCGGCAGCGAAGTCAACGGCGAAGCGGGTGGAGTTAGGCTGGGCGAGCACCGTGACGGGCGCCGTTCCGCGGCTTGCCGCAGCCCGCGCGGCGTCGCGCAGTTCTGCCCAGCTGAGCCGTCTTCCGGCGACGACGACGGCGGTGTCGTCGGGGCGTTCATCGGCCCAACGCTGAAGGTTGTTGAGAAAAGGCATCGGACCAACTTTACCGGCCTGAACCCGCCACTGCCGTCCGGCGGCGGCTATTGTGACAACATGAGCTTCAATGACGGGGTCGAACTGGACCCATCCCAGGTGGAAGACCGCCGCGGCAGCGGAATCGGCCGCGGCACCAAGATCGGCGGAGGCATCGGGGGCGGCGTTGTCCTGCTCCTGGCGGCCCTGTTCGGCATCAACCCGCAGCTGCTGGAGGGGCTCGTCGGCACAGGCCAGGAACAGCCCGGCCAGAGCCAGGGCACGGCGCCCAGCGAATGCAAATTGGGCTCGGACGCCGACCAGCGGCTCGACTGCCGCATCACCGGCACCGTGAACAGCCTCAATGCCTTCTGGCCCGCCTACCTGGCCGAGTACAGCCTTGACTATCCGCGTCCCCGGACCGTGCTGTTTGAGGTCGGCACCAACACCGGCTGCGGTGCCGCGACCTCGGAAGTCGGCCCCTTCTACTGCCCGGCAGACACCACGGCGTACTTCGACCCCGGCTTCTTCCAGGAGCTCGTGGACCGTTTCGGGTCGTCCGGAGGTCCCCTGGCGCAGGAGTACGTGGTGGCCCACGAATTCGGACACCACATCCAGAACGTCCTCGGCGACCTGGACCAGGCGCAGCGGGATCCGCGCGGACCCGAGTCCGGTGCCGTCCGCGTGGAATTGCAGGCGGACTGCTATGCCGGCCTTTGGACCCGCTACGCCACCACCCAGAAGGACCCGAAGACGGGCAAGCCCTTCCTTGAACCGCTCAAGCAGCAGGACCTGAACGATGCGCTTTCGGCCGCCTCAGCCGTCGGCGATGACCGGATCCAGAAGGCCGCCACAGGACGCGTCTCGCCCGAGGGCTGGACGCACGGGTCCAGCGCCCAGCGGCAGAAGTGGTTCTACCAGGGCTACAGGACCGGTGACATCAACCAGTGCGACACGTTCAGCGCCACGACGCTGTAAATCCCCCTCGATTGCTCCGTAGACGCCCTTTTGACTGATGAAAAGGGCACCTTTGGAGCAGTCGATGGTGGGAACGACGACGGCCGGTCACCTTCGCTGGGAAGGTGACCGGCCGTCGTCGTACTTGTGTGTCAGATGTTGAAGCCGAGGGCCCGCATCTGGTCCTTGCCGTCGTCGGTGATCCGCTCCGGACCCCATGGCGGCATCCATACCCAGTTCAGGCGCCACTCGTCCACGACGCCGTCAAGCGCTTTGCCCACCTGCTCCTCGAGCACGTCGGTCAGCGGACAGGCGGCGGTGGTGAGGGTCATGTCGATCAGCAGGGCGCCGTCTTCATCCGAGTACCGCAGGCCGTAGAGCAGGCCCAGGTCCACGACGTTGACCCCGAGTTCGGGGTCGATGACGTCCTTGAGCGCCTCTTCGACATCCTCCAGGGCGGTGCGCCCTGCGTCGATTTCGGTCATGGTCAGTCAGTCCTAACTAGGCCTGGACCGCAGCCGCCGTGGCGGTTCCGGCAGCACCGGCGTAGCGGTCGTAACCTTCTTCTTCCAGACGGTCGGCGAGTTCCGGGCCGCCCTCTTCCACAACCTGGCCGTTCACGAAGACGTGGACGAAGTCAGGCTTGATGTAGCGCAGGATCCGAGTGTAGTGCGTGATGAGCAGCGTGCCCATGTTGCCGGTGGCGTGTGCGCGGTTGACGCCTTCGGAGACCACCTTGAGGGCGTCAACGTCGAGGCCGGAGTCGGTCTCGTCCAGGACGGCGAACTTCGGCTTGAAGAGTTCCAGCTGCAGGATCTCCACGCGCTTCTTCTCACCGCCGGAGAAGCCTTCGTTGACGTTGCGCTGGGCGAAGTCGGCGTCGATGCGCAGCTGCTGCATCGCGGCCTTGACGTCCTTGGTCCAGGTGCGCAGGGCCGGGGCTTCGCCGTCGATGGCGGTCTTGGCGGTCCGCAGGAAGTTGGTCATGGTGACGCCGGGAACCTCCACCGGGTACTGCATGGCGAGGAAGACGCCGGCGCGGGCGCGCTCGTCAACGCTCATGGCCAGCACGTCTTCGCCGTCCAGCGTGATGGAACCGCCGGTGACGTTGTAGCGCGGGTGGCCGGCGATGGTGGAGGCCAGGGTGGACTTGCCGGAGCCGTTGGGGCCCATGATGGCGTGGGTCTCACCGGTGCGGATGGTCAGGCTGACGCCCTTCAGGATTTCCTTGGTGCCCTGCTCGGTGTCGATGCTGACGTGCAGGTCCTTGATCTCAAGAGTAGACATGTGTCTTGTTCTCCTCTGCACCGTGCCGTTCTGTCGGCGGTGCGGTCTCTGGTCTGGAAGTTGTTAGGTTCTGGGACAGGCCCGGCTGGCTTCTGCGGCCGTTGCCGGATCAGGTGAAGTTCGGCGTTTCGGCGCCGTTCAGGACGTTGGTGAAGTCCACGTAGACGTCGTCCCCGTGGATCTCCACCGCGAACACCGGAACGGGGTCGTAGGCCGGCAGCTGCAGGGGTTCGCCGGTGCGCAAATCGAACTGGGAGCCGTGCCCCCAGCACTCGATGGTGCAGCCTTCCACGTCGCCCTCGGAGAGCGAGATGTCGGCGTGCGAGCACGTGTCACCGATTGCGTGGATTTCTCCCATGGAGTCCTTGACGATCGCGACGGGGTAGTCGTCGATCAGGATCCGCAGGGCCTGCTTGAGCTGGATCTCGTGTGCCTTGCAGACGAGTTCGCCCTTGGGCTGTTCAGTCATCCGTTGTCCTGTGCTGTAGTTCCGGCCGGTTGGGCCGGGCCTGTTTCCGTACGGTCAGTTCTCGTTGGCGGCGAGCTCGCGCTCGACTTCCTCGGTCAGGCGCTCTTCGAGGGCCGGAACCTTGATCTGCTGGATGATCTCGTTGAGGAAGCCGCGCACCACGAGCCGGCGGGCCACGTCTTCGGGAATGCCGCGGGCCATCAGGTAGAACAGGTGCTCGTCGTCAAAGCGTCCCGTGGAGCTGGCGTGGCCGGCACCCTCGATGAGGCCCGTCTCGATTTCGAGGTTGGGCACGGAGTCTGCCCGGCAGCCGTCGGTGAGCACCAGGTTCTGGTTCTTCTCGTACGAGTCGGTTCCCAGCGCCTGCTTCTGGATCAGGACGTCGCCAACCCAGACGGTGTGCGCGTTCTTGCCCTGCAGGGCGCCCTTGTAGAGCACGTTGGACTTGCAGTTGGCCACGTTGTGGTCAACGAAGGACCGGTGCTCCAGGTGCTGGCCGGCGTCGGCGAAGTACAGGCCCAGCAGCTCGGCCTCGGCGCCCTCGCCGGAGAAGCGGACGTTGGAGTTCAGGCGCACCACGGAACCGCCGAGGGAAACGGCGATGTGCTTGTAGACGGCGTCCTTGCCCACCTGGGCGTCGTGCTGGCCCAGGTGGCGGGCGTCGTCTTCCCAGAGCTGCACGGAGATCACGGTCAGCTGCGCGCCCTCGCCAACAATCACTTCCAGGTTTCCGTTGTGGTCGGCGGCACCGGTGTGCTCCACGATGACCACGCTGCGGGAGTTGGCACCCGCCTCCAGCACGAAGTGTGCGTTGGAGCGGCGGCCTGCGCCCGCCCCGTTGACCAGGATGCGGACCGGCTCAGCCGGCTCTGCCTCGGCCGGGATGACCACGTGCAGGGCCTCGTCCGTGTTGGCGGAGGCGACGACGGCGGCCCGGTCGGCCGGGGTCAGGACCGAGCCGCGCGGGGCGGCACCCTGTGCGAGGGTTCCGCGGACGTAGCCTTCGGGAGCTTCCACGGTGAACGCTGCAGCGTCGCCGTCCGTTGCGGCGTCGGACAGCAGGTTGGCCAGTCCGCGGACCGGGGTGAAGCGCCATTCCTCTTCGCGGCCCGTGGGCAGCGCGAAGTCGGCGACGTCGAAGCTCGTGAGCCGCTCGGCGCGCGAGGACATGACGGTGACGCCGTGGTTGTGGCTGTGGTCCACCTTCGCGGGGACCAGCGCCTCGCCTTCCTCCGTGAACCCGGCGATGGAAGGAGCTCCGATGCGGGCCTTTTCAGTAGTAATTTCGGCAGTCATTAACCGACGGATCCTTCCATCTGGAGTTCAATGAGGCGGTTCAGCTCGAGGGCGTATTCCATCGGCAGCTCGCGGGCGATCGGCTCGATGAAGCCGCGCACGATCATGGCCATGGCTTCGTCTTCGCGCATGCCGCGGGACATGAGGTAGAAGAGCTGCTCTTCGGAAACGCGCGAGACGGTGGCCTCGTGCCCCAGCTGCACATCATCCTCGCGGATGTCGATGTACGGGTAGGTGTCCGAGCGGCTGATGGTGTCCACCAGCAGAGCGTCACAGCGGACCGTGTTCGCCGAGTGCTTGGCACCCTCGCGGACCTGGACCAGGCCGCGGTAGGCCGCGCGTCCGCCGCCACGGGCAACGGACTTGGAGATGATGGAGCTCTTGGTGTTCGGCGCGATGTGCACCATCTTGGAACCGGTGTCCTGGTGCTGGCCTTCGCCGGCGAACGCGATGGACAGGGTTTCGCCCTTGGCGTGCTCACCCGTGAGGTAAACGGCCGGGTACTTCATGGTGACCTTGGAGCCGATGTTGCCATCGATCCACTCCATGGTGCCGCCCTCTTCGCAGATGGCGCGCTTGGTCACGAGGTTGTACACGTTGTTGGACCAGTTCTGGATGGTGGTGTAGCGGACGCGGGCGCCCTTCTTGACCACGATCTCGACGACGGCGGAGTGCAGCGAGTCCGAGGTGTAGATCGGCGCGGTGCAGCCTTCGATGTAGTGGACGTAGGAGTCCTCGTCGGCGATGATCAGCGTGCGCTCGAACTGGCCCATGTTTTCCGTGTTGATGCGGAAGTAGGCCTGCAGCGGGATGTCGACGTGCACGCCCTTGGGCACGTACACGAAGGAACCGCCGGACCATACGGCCGTGTTCAGCGAGGCGAACTTGTTGTCGCCCACCGGAATGATGGTGCCGAAGTACTCCTGGAAGATCTCCGGGTGCTCGCGCAGCGCGGTGTCGGTGTCAAGGAAGATGACACCCTGGCTCTCGAGGTCCTCGCGGATCTGGTGGTAGACAACCTCGGACTCGTACTGGGCGGCGACGCCGGCCACGAGGCGGGCACGCTCGGCTTCCGGGATGCCCAGCTTCTCGTACGTGTTGCGGATGTCCTCGGGCAGATCCTCCCAGGAAGCAGCCTGCTTCTCGGTGGAACGCACGAAGTACTTGATGTTGTCGAAGTCAATGCCCGACAGGTCCGCGCCCCAGGTGGGCATGGGCTTGCGGTCGAAGTACTTCAGACCCTTCAGGCGGAGGTCGAGCATCCATTCCGGCTCGTTCTTCTTGGCCGAGATGTCGCGGACCACGTCCTCGTCGAGGCCGCGGCGGGCGTTAGCGCCGACGTCGTTCTTGTCGGCCCAGCCGTACTCATAGTTGCCGATGCCGTGCAGCTCGGGATTCTTTTCCAGAATCTCAGCGATAACACCAGGCTCGGCAACCTTCTTCTCTGATAGTTGGTCCGTCATCACGGCCTTTCTTGCAGATGGTTGGATACTTCGTCCAGGGTGTCCGGCGTGTCACCGGCGGCCGAAGCCACCGTCAGGGCCGGACGGCCTGTGGGTATGTGGGTGGTGCAGACGTGTCCCCCGCGGGCGAGCGTGGAAAGCCTGCGGACATCGACACCGACGAGGCGCGAAAACATTTCCGCTTCCGCGTCGCAGAACACGGGAAACTGGGTGGCCAGCTGCTGGATAGGGCAGTGCCCCTGGCACAGCTGGACGCTGGACAGCGCCGCGGGCAGCGGCGCCTTCGCTTCAATGGTGGCCGTGGACGCGACGAAGCCGTCCCGCGACAGGGCGGCAGACAGTGCCTGGGCACGGGCGGTGATGTCGGTTCCGGCCGCCTCCACCTCGGGGGCGTAGCGGCGCTCCATCTCCGCAAAACGCTCGACGGCGAACCGGCGGACGGCTTCGTCCCCCGCCACCGCGCCGAGCTGCTTGAGCGCCAGCGTGGCGATGTTCAGGTAGTCATCGCCCAGTGAGGACTGGCCCTGGGAGCTGAGGACGTAGCGGCGGGCGGGACGGCCGGCTCCGGCGCCTGCGCGGGCAACGCGCTTGACCTCGATCACGCCTGCACGGGAGAGGTGGTCCAGGTGGCGGCGGACGGCGGCCGGAGTGAACCCGAGCAGGTCGCCCAGTTCCGCGGCGCTGACCGGCCCGTGTTCCAGGACGGCGCTGAGGACGCGGTCGCGCGTGCGCTCATCCGAGTCGGCTGCGGCCGGCACCGACGCCAGGGCAGCACGTTTTCCACCGCGCAGCGCACCGGTAGGCGCGCCCTGCCCGGCCAAAGGCGCGGAAGTGGTCTTGGTCATGGAATACACAACACAATAATGTCGTAATTTATTGCGGCCTTCCAGTAAGGCAAGGCTGACCTGAGCCCGGCACCCCGGCTCGAGCGTGAGAGTACTACTTCCCGTAGAATACTGGGGTGCGATCCCCCAAATCCCCCGTCCTGACCATCGACGGGCTCATCAAGGACGTCGGTCCGCTCCCCGCCCTCGATGGCAAGATGCTCAGGGTGGTGAGCGACGTCTCACTCGTCGCCGGCCGCGGTGAAGTCACGGCGCTGCTTGGAGCCAACGGTGCCGGCAAGACTACCACCATCGAATGCGCGCAGGGGCTGCAGAAGCGGACGGGCGGATCCATTACGCTGCTCGGTGCCGACCCCGGCACTGCCAGCGCGGAACTGCGCGCCCGCGTCGGCGTCATGCTCCAGGACGGCGGCCTCCCGCCGTCGGCCCGTCCCATTCCCCTGCTCCGGCACATTGCCGGCATGTACCGCAATCCCAGGCCCCTGGATGAACTGGTGCAGCGGCTGGGCATCGACACTTTCAGCGGGACCAACGTCCGCCGGCTGTCCGGCGGGCAGAAGCAGCGGCTGGCCCTCGCCGCTGCGCTGATCGGCAATCCGGAGGTCCTGTTCCTGGATGAGCCGAGCGCCGGGCTGGACCCGCAGTCCCGGCAGCTGGTGTTCGACCTGATCGGGGAACTCCGGGACAGCGGCATGGGGATAGTGCTCACCACCCACCTCATGGATGACGCGCAGCGGCTGGCCGACTACGTGTACATCATCGACGCCGGCAGGAACGTTGCGGAGGGCACCGTTGCCCAGCTGCTGCAGCACAGGATGCCGGAAACGCCCCACAAGGACCACATCCGGACGCTGCACTTCGAAGCCGTGCCGGGACTGGATTTCGCCGGCGTCCTGCCTGCCGAGGTCGAGGTCCGCGAGACGCGTTCCGGCAGCTACACCGCCACGGGCGCGCTGACCCCGGACGACCTTGCCGCGCTGGCCGCATGGTGGGCGCAGCACGGCATCATGCCGGGCTCCCTGAGCATGGAGGCCCGGAGCCTCGAAGATGTATTCCTTGACATTTCCGGAAGGGAAATCCGATGACGACAGCCACGGGCAGCACCCCCGCTCCCCTGCTCCGCCGGATCCTCCTGCAGGGCAAATACGAGGCCGCGACCATGCTCCGGAACGGCGAGCAGCTCATCCTGGCCGTTGTACTGCCGCTCCTTGCCCTGGTCGGGCTGACGGTTACTCCGCTGCTGGACGGCATCGGGGACAGCCGGATCAACGTTGCCGTTCCGGGCATCCTCGCGCTCTGCGCCATGTCCACGGCGTTCACGGGCCAGGGCATCGCGACGGGCTTCGACCGGCGGTACGGCGTGCTGCGGTTCCTGTCCACGACGCCGCTGGGCCGGGCCGGCCTCATCGCCGGAAAGATCCTGGCGGTGCTGGCTGTCCTGGTAATCCAGGTGGTCATCGTCGCCGCCGTCGCCTTCCCGCTCGGCTGGCGGCCGGATCCGCTGGGCGTGGTTCCCGGCCTGGGCCTGCTTGTCCTGGGCGCGGCGGCGTTTACGGCCCTGGGCCTGCTGGTGGCCGGCACCGTCCGGCCCGAGGCCACACTGGCCATCACCAACCTGCTGTGGATCCTGCTGGGTGCCCTCGGCGGCATCGTGATCCCCATGCAGCGGCTGCCGGAACTCGCCCAGAGCACCGTCCACCTGCTGCCGTCCGGGGCCCTTGGTGAAGGGTTGCGGGACGCGTTCCTGCACGGCGCCGTGAACGGCAATGCTGTCCTTGTCCTGCTGATGTGGACGGTCCTCGCCGGCGCAGCAGCCATCCGCTGGTTCAAATGGAATTGAGAATAAAGTGAGCACGGCTTCACGCCTCCCCCAGTTCGTCGGCCGCCTGGCATCCAAGCTGCCCGTCACCGTCGATTCGACAGTCCGCCGCCTCGCTGTGCTGTCCCTCATCGGGCAGACGGTCCTGGTGGTGACCGGCGGCGCTGTCCGGCTGACCGCCTCCGGTCTGGGCTGCCCGACGTGGCCCCGCTGCACGAACGAGTCCCTCGTGAACACCCCGGAAATGGGCATCCACGGGTTCATCGAGTTCGGCAACCGCCTGCTGACGTTCGCCCTCGCCGCCGTCGCCGCACTCATGCTCGTGTACCTGTGGAACCTGCGCAAGGAGCGCAAGGACCTCTTCCTGCTGGCACTGGGTCTGCTGGCGAGCATCCCGGCGCAGGCCATCATTGGCGGCATCACCGTGCTGACGCAGCTGAACCCGTGGGTGGTGGGCCTGCACTTCCTGGTCTCGATGGCCCTGGTGGTCTTCGCCACGCTGCTGGTCAACCGGGCCTACGGGAGGACAGGCAGGTTCCGGACCCACTCCCTGGCCGCGCTGCCGGGCACCCTGCGCCCGGTGATGACCGCCGTCGCGCTTTTCTCTGCCGTGGCCGTGATGCTGGGCGTCGTGGTGACCGGAGCCGGACCGCACGCGGGTGATGCCGATGCGCCCCGCAACAACCTCGACTGGGACCTCTTCTCGCACATCCATGCCGTGCCCGCGTACCTCGTCACTGCCGGCACGCTGGTCGCCGTGTACTTCGTGTTCCGGCGCGGAATTGCGGGGATCTTCCGGACGGCTGTGCTGATGCTCCTCGGCGTCACCGTGCTCCAGGCCGCCATCGGCTTCACGCAGTACTACAACGGCATTCCGGCGCTCCTCGTCGGGGCGCACATGCTGGGCGCGGCCCTGCTGATGAGTGCGGCAACCAACGCAGCCGACGTCGCCCGCTCCAGCCCCGTCGAGTAGCCTCCAACGCCCGCTCATTCCCTGCCGCTTCTTCCCCGACGCTCTATCACTTCCTGTCGGGTTTTCCCCGACGCTCTATCAGTTCCTTTCGGGTTCTTTTCAACGCTCTATCAGTTCCGCGTCCCCAGGTCCTGCGGGAATTCTCGAGACGTTTGATCACTGTCGCCGCCATGAGGGGCGGGCTCTCTCCCGCAAAGAGACCGCACGACGTCGTTGGCGCTGGGCGACCGGCGATGGTGTTTGTCCACGTTCTGCGGTCCGAACCGCCAGCCAGCTTCGGGGAGGGTGCCTCGATCTGAACTGGTCCCATGATGCTCCACACGGTCTACGAGCGCTTACCGTTGCAGGAGTTGGCGGTCCTGGACAGGCCGCGTCGTGCATTTCCTCTGGCGCCAGGCAGCACCGCGCGGCGCGCCTTGGTGGACCCACGGCATTCAGACACTTCGTATGAGACGAGTAATGCTCCCTGACATTGGTCAGGGAGCATTACTGTCTTCAGTGCAGGATCTGATGGGGCGTCGGGGGAAAGCCTGCAGGATCTGATGGGGCGTTGGGGGAAAGCCTGCAGGATCTGATGGGGCGTCGGGGGAAAGCCTGCAGGATCTGATGGGGCGTCGGGGGAAATCCTGCAGGATGTGAGGACGCGTTTTAGCCCATGATCGGCGTGCCGACGAACGGGTCGACGGCCAGCGCGATGAAGAGCAGCGTCAGGTAGCTGATGGAGCCGTGGAAGACCTTCATCGCGCCCTTGTCCGAAAGGTCGCCGCCCTGCGCCCGGTTGTACAGGGCGTGGGACTCGTAGAGGAACCAGGCACCGGCCAGCACGGCCACAGAGGTGTAGACCCAGCCCGCGCTGCCCGCCGGGATCATCAGCAGCGAGCACGCGACCATGGCCCAGGCGTAGAGAACCACCTGCACGGAAACGACCCTGGCGCCGGCGATGGCACCGAGCATCGGCACGTTGGCGTTGCGGTAGTCCTCGCCGTAGCGCATGGACAGCGGCCAGTAGTGCGGCGGGGTCCACAGGAAGATCACCATGAACAGCACGATGGCCGGCCACTGGACAGTGTTGGTGACGGCGGACCAGGCGATGAGGACCGGGAAGCAACCCGCAGCGCCGCCCCAGACGATGTTCTGGGCAGTGCGCCGCTTGAGGATCATCGTGTAGATGACGACGTAGAAGACGATGGCACCGAGTCCAAGCCATGCGGAGAGCGGGTTGGCGCCGAACCATAGGATGGCTATGGCCGCCGCGCCCAGCAGCCACGCAAACACCAGCGCCTCGCGTGGCGTTACCTCACCGGTAACGAGGGGGCGGTTCTCCGTACGGTGCATCAGCTTGTCGATGTCACGGTCGATGTAGCAGTTGAATGCACCGGCGCTGCCGGCGGCAAAGGCGCCACCGACAAGGGTTGCCATGATGAGCCCCAGGGACGGGAAGCCGCGCTGTGCGTAGATCATGGTGGGCAGGGTGCTGACCAGCAGGAGTTCGATGACTCTGGGCTTGGTGAGTGCAAGGTACGCCTTCGCCTTGCGGGCTAGTCCGGCTCTTCCGTGGACCCGGGAAGAGGTCAGCGGCGTATCTGTTGTGCTCACGTGGCAGTCACTCTGTTTCTGTCTGGCTGTTCGTCTGACCAGTCCGTCTGGACGTATGGTCCGGACTGATCCCTCAACGGCGGTCGGCAGGGCTGTCATGCGGGCGCTTGAGCCCGCCCTGTCCGCCGGTGGCCTCCCGATATCATACCGCGGTCCCGCATGGATCGCTGGCATCGGCGTGTGACGGCAAATCACTGAAAATGATTCGTTCGAGCGTGCTTCGATCACATTAACGCAGCCTCACGGCACGAAAGATTCATAAAAGAGAAATTGCGTCCAACTGGTGAGATTTTGACCGCTCGAAGTGTGGAATAGAGCTAAGCTGTCTGCAGATCAGCGCACGCTGGAAGACGGGCGAGAAACCGCATTCCATCCCGTCGGGCGACTGAATGAAGATCAACGTTTCAATGGTGAACGGCTGGTACACCTAAATGCAGCGGGCACCAATTATGCCCTGCCGCTGTGTGCCATTACCGTCTGCCGTTAACACAGAGAGGGGCCCGGTTACGTGGCACATTTGACAGAGCAGGAACTGACCTGGACCGACCTCGACAAGCGCGCCGTTGACACTGTGCGTGTCCTGGCCGCCGACGCCGTGGAAAAGGTGGGCAACGGCCACCCCGGCACCGCGATGAGCCTGGCTCCGGCCGCATACCTTCTCTTCCAGAAGCTCATGCGCCATGACCCGAAGAACCCGGACTGGATCGGCCGTGACCGCTTCATCCTCTCCCCCGGCCACTCCTCGCTGACCCTGTACATCCAGCTGTTCCTCTCCGGCTACGGCCTGGAGCTGAAGGACCTGGAAGCACTGCGCACCTGGGGCTCCCTGACCCCGGGCCACCCGGAATACAAGCACACCGCCGGTGTTGAAATCACCACCGGCCCGCTGGGCCAGGGCCTGGCCTCCTCGGTGGGCTTCGCCTACTCCCAGCGCCGCCAGCGCGGCCTGTTCGACGCCGATGCTCCCGCCGGCGAGAGCCCGTTCGACCACACCATCTGGGTCATCGCCTCCGACGGCGACCTCCAGGAAGGCGTCACCTCCGAGGCTTCCTCCCTGGCCGGGCACCAGGAACTGGGCAACCTCGTGGTCATCTACGACGAGAACCACATCTCCATCGAGGACGACACCGACATCGCCTTCACCGAAGACGTCCTGAAGCGCTACGAGTCCTACGGCTGGCACACCCAGCGCGTGGACTGGACCAAGACCGGCGACTACGTCGAAGACATCCAGGAGCTCTACTCCGCACTGCTGGCGGCCAAGGCGGAGACCTCCAAGCCGTCCATCATCTCCCTGCGCACGATCATCGGCTACCCGGCCCCCAAGAAGCAGAACACCGGCAAGATCCACGGCTCCGCCCTCGGATCCGAAGAAGTGGCAGCACTGAAGAACGTCCTGGGCTTCGACCCGGAGAAGTCCTTCGAGGTTGACCAGGAAGTCCTGGCCCACGCCCGCCAGGTGGTGGACCGCGGTGCCCACGCCCGCAAGGAATGGGAAGAGTCCTTCTCCGCCTGGCAGTCCGCCAACGCGGAAGCTGCCGCCCTGCTGGAGCGCATTGAAACCCGCCAGCTGCCCGCCGAGCTCGACGGCGCCCTCCCCGTTTTCCCGGCCGGCAAGGACGTTTCCACCCGCGCCGCCTCCGGCAAGGTCCTGAACGCGATCGGCCCGGTCATGCCGGAACTCTGGGGCGGTTCCGCTGACCTCGCCGAGTCCAACAACACCACGATCGAGGGCTCGCCGTCGTTCATCCCGGCCTCCCGCTCCACGGAAGCCTGGAAGGGCAACCCGTACGGCCGCGTCCTGCACTTCGGTATCCGCGAGCACGCAGCCGCGTCGATCGTGAACGGCATCAGCCTGCACGGCAAGACCCGCGCGTTCTCCGGCACGTTCCTGATCTTCAGCGACTACCAGCGTCCCGCCATCCGCCTCTCTGCCCTCATGGGCGTGCCGTCCCTGTACGTCTGGACGCACGACTCCATCGGCCTCGGCGAAGACGGCCCCACCCACCAGCCGGTGGAACAGCTCGCCTCGCTGCGTGCCATCCCCGGCCTGGACGTCGTCCGCCCGGGTGACGCCAACGAGGTGGCCGTAGCGTGGAAGACCATGCTCGAGAACCACGAGAACCCGGCCGGCATCGTCCTCACCCGCCAGAACATCCCCACCTACGAGCGTGGCGAGGGTGCAGCCGAAGGTGACACCTTCGCGTCGACCGCCGGCGTCGCCAAGGGCGGCTACGTGCTGGCCGAGGCATCCAGGGACGGCAAGAGCGTCGACCCGCAGGTCATCCTGATCGGCACCGGTTCCGAAGTCCAGCTCGCCGTCCAGGCCCGCGAGGCACTGCAGGCCGAAGGCATCGCGGCCCGCGTGGTCTCCATGCCGTGCGTCGAGTGGTTCAACAAGCAGGACGCCGCCTACCGCGAGGCTGTCCTGCCCGCAGCCATCAAGGCCCGCGTTTCCGTTGAGGCCGGCCTGTCGCAGGGCTGGCGCGAGTTCGTCGGCGACGCCGGCCGCTCCATCAGCCTCGAGCACTACGGCGCATCCGCCGACTACAAGCGTCTGTTCCAGGAATTTGGCATCACGGCAGAAGCAGTTACCGCCGCCGCCAAGGAATCCCTCGCCGGACTCCAGTCCTGACAGCACCCCCACAGTTCAAGGAGATTAGAAATGACTAGCACTCCCACCCAGCAGCTCTCCGACGCCGGTGTTTCCATCTGGCTCGATGACCTCTCCCGCGGCCGCCTGAAGACCGGCACGCTGCAGAAGCTGATCGAAGAAAAGAACGTTGTTGGTGTCACCACCAACCCGTCCATCTTCCACGCGGCCATCACCACCGGCCACGACTACGACGCCGTCATCGCCAAGGAGGCCGCCGCCGGCGCCTCCATCGAAGACACCATCTTCGAAATCACGACGACGGACGTCGCCGACGCCTGCGACCTCTTCGCTCCGATCGCCGCCGCCACCAACGGCGTCGACGGCCGCGTCTCCATCGAGGTGGATCCCCGCCTGGCCTGGGACACCGCCGGCACGATCGCCGAAGCGAAGCACCTGTACAAGAAGGTCAACCGCGACAACGTCCTGATCAAGATCCCGGCCACCCTTGAGGGCCTGGAAGCGATCACGGCTACCCTGGCCGAGGGCATCAGCGTCAACGTGACCCTGATCTTCTCGCTGGAGCGCTACCGGGCTGTCATCAACGCCTTCCAGTCCGGCCTGGAGCAGGCCAAGGAAAACGGCCACGACCTGTCCAAGATCCACTCCGTCGCCTCGTTCTTCGTCTCCCGCGTGGACACCGAAATCGACAAGCGCCTGGACAAGATCGGCACGGACGAAGCCAAGGCCCTCAAGGGCAAGGCCGGCGTGGCCAACGCCCGCCTGGCCTACCAGGTCTACGAGGAGCTTTTCTCCACCGAACGCTGGGCAGTCCTCGCCGAAGCCGGCGCCCGTCCCCAGCGCCCGCTCTGGGCCTCCACCGGCGTGAAGGACCCGGCCTACCCGGACACCCTCTACGTCACCGAGCTCGTCGCCCCCGGCGTCGTGAACACCATGCCGGAGAAGACCCTGGACGCCACGTTCGACCACGGCGTGGTCACCGGCGACACCGTCACCGGCGGTTACGATGAAGCCAACGCCACCCTTAACGCCCTTGATGCCCTCGGTGTCTCCTACAACGAGGTCGTCGCCCTCCTGGAATCCGAAGGCCTCGACAAGTTTGTTGCCAGCTGGAAGGAACTGCTGGCTGACGTTGAAGGCGCTCTCGCCACTGCACGGAAGGCTTCCTAGTCCACAATGAACACACTCAGCTACGACGCCACCGGTGCTGCCCGGAAGGCTCTTGAGCAGCACCTGTCCGCCCTCGTTGAAGACCGGGTTGCCACCCGTATTTTCGCGAAGGACCACACTTTGTGGGGTCCGGATGCGGAGTCCGAGTCGGCTATCCGCCTGGGCTGGGTTGAGGCGGCTACTGTCTCCCGGTCCCTGGTGGACGGCATCCTGGAGCTCCGGGATGCTTTGAAGGCCGAAGGGGTGACCCGGATTGTGCTGTGCGGCATGGGCGGGTCCTCGCTGGCTCCTGAGGTGATCGCCGGCACCGCTGGCGTCGAGCTGACTGTGCTGGACAGCACCGATCCCGAACAGGTCGGCGCTGCCCTTGCGGACCGTCTTGTGGAGACCGCGATCGTGGTGTCCTCGAAGTCGGGTTCTACCCTGGAGACCGATTCGCAGCGCCGGATTTTTGAGCAGGCCTTCACCGATGCCGGCATTGATGCCCGGAGCCGGATCATCGTGGTGACCGATCCGGGTTCCCCGCTGGATAAGGCGTCCCGTGACGCCGGGTACCGGGCGGTGTTCAACGCGGACCCGAACGTCGGTGGCCGGTACTCGGCGCTGACCGCTTTCGGGCTTGTCCCCTCCGGCTTGGCCGGGGTGGACATCGCGGCCCTGCTGGACGAGGCGGAGGAAGCCGCCGAGGTCCTGAATGAGGACGCACCGGAGAACATTGGCCTGGTCCTGGGGGCCGCGCTGGGGGGCACGAGCCCGCTGCGGAACAAGATCGTGATTGCGGAGGACGGCTCCGGCATTGTCGGTTTTGCTGACTGGGCCGAACAGCTCATCGCTGAATCCACGGGCAAGCTTGGCACCGGCGTCCTGCCGGTGGTCGCCGGGCCGAATGCCCCGGAAGTTACCTCCGGCGCTGAGGACGTCCTGGTGGTCCGGCTGGTCAGCACGGACGCCGACGTCGAACTTGGCGAGAACGAGATGGCCATCGCCGGCGGGCTCGCCTCGCAGCTGCTGGTGTGGGAGTTCGCCACGGCCGTGGCCGGGCGCCTGCTGGGCATCAACCCGTTCGACCAGCCCGACGTCGAGGCCGCGAAGGTCGCTGCCCGCGGGCTGCTGGACGCGCAGCCGGAACCGACGCCGGCCAACTTCACCGACGGGGCGATCGAGGTCCGCGGCGGGGAATGGCTGGGTGACGCGGCGACCGCGGCCGACGCTGTTGCGGCGCTGCTGGGACAGCTGGGTGCCGACGGGTACCTGAGCGTGCAGGCGTACTTCGACCGACTGGCGTTCTCCCAGCTTGAGGGTGTCCGGGACGAACTTGCCGCCGTGAGCGGCCGTCCGGTCACGTTCGGCTGGGGTCCCCGGTTCCTGCACTCCACCGGGCAGTTCCACAAGGGCGGTCCCGCGATCGGCGTGTTCCTGCAGGTCACCGCGGCGTCCGCCACGGACCTGGCCATCCCGGAGCGCCCGTTCACCTTCGGTGAGCTGATCGCGGCGCAGGCCGCCGGCGACGCCCAGGTGCTCAGCGAGCACGGCCGGCCCGTCCTGCGCCTGCACCTGACCGACCGTGCGGCGGGCGTGGCCCAGCTGCAGGAGATTGTTTCGTCGCTGGCCAGCAAGGCAGCATCCGCCACTGAGAGCTAAGGCACCGATATCACCATGCCAGATACTTTGAACGGCAAGAGGCCAGCGGGCCGGTCCGGGAACCCGTTGCGGGATCCGCGGGACCGGCGGCTGAACCGGATTGCCGGACCGTCCTCGCTTGTGCTCTTCGGAGTCACGGGGGACCTTGCCCGCAAGAAGCTCATGCCTGCCGTGTATGACCTCGCCAACCGTGGCCTGCTGCCGCCCAGCTTTGCGCTGGTGGGTTTCGGGCGGCGGGACTGGGACAACGAGGACTTCGCCGCTGAGGTGAAGGACGCGGTGACGTCCTACGCACGCACGCCGTTTGACGAGGCGGTCTGGAACCAGCTGTCCGAGGGCATCCGGTTCGTGCAGGGCGCGTTCGACGACGACGCCGCGTTTGAGCGGCTCGGCGAGACGATCAAGGAACTCGACGAGAACCGCGGCACGCGCGGGAACCATGCGTTCTACCTGTCGATCCCGCCGAAGGCTTTCGAGCAGGTCTGCCGGCAGCTCTCCAAGCACGGGCTGGCGCAGGCCGAGGGCGAGAAGTGGCGGCGCGTGGTGATCGAGAAGCCCTTCGGCCATGACCTCGAATCGGCCCGGCAGCTCAATGACATCGTCGAGTCGGTGTTCCCGCAGGATGCGGTGTTCCGCATCGACCACTACCTGGGCAAGGAAACGGTCCAGAACATCCTGGCGCTGCGCTTCGCGAACCAGCTGTTCGAACCGCTCTGGAACGCCAACTACGTGGACCACGTCCAGATCACCATGGCCGAGGACATCGGCACCGGCGGCCGCGCCGGATACTACGACGGCGTGGGCGCGGCCCGCGACGTGATCCAGAACCACCTGCTGCAGCTGCTCGCGCTGACCGCGATGGAGGAACCGATCTCCTTCAACGCCGATGACCTGCGCGCGGAAAAGGAAAAGGTCCTCGCCGCCGTCCGGCTTCCGGAGGACCTCTCCACCCACTCGGCCCGCGGGCAGTTCGCCGGCGGCTGGCAGGGCGGGGAACAGGTGCAGGGGTACCTGGAGGAGGAAGGCATCCCGGCCGACTCCACCACCGAAACCTACGCGGCGATCCGCGTGGACATCAACACCCGCCGCTGGTCCGGAGTGCCGTTCTACCTGCGTGCAGGCAAGCGGCTGGGCCGGCGCGTCACCGAAATCGCGGTGGTGTTCAAGCGGGCACCGAACCTGCTGTTCCAGACTCCCGGGACCGTTGACCACGCCGGTGACGACTTCGGGCAGAACGCCGTGGTGATCCGGGTCCAGCCCGATGAGGGCGCCACGATCCGCTTCGGTTCCAAGGTCCCCGGCACCCAGATGGAAGTCCGGGACGTGACCATGGACTTCGGCTACGGGCACTCCTTCACGGAATCCAGCCCCGAGGCGTACGAGCGGCTGATCCTGGACGTGCTCCTGGGCGAGCCGCCGCTGTTCCCGCGGCACGAGGAAGTGGAGCTGTCCTGGAAGATCCTGGATCCCTTCGAAGAGTACTGGGCCAGCCTCGGCGAACAGCCCGAGCCCTATGCGCCCGGCAGCTGGGGCCCCGCCTCCGCTGATGAGCTGCTAGCCCGCGACGGACGCACCTGGAGAAGGCCATGATCGTAGACCTGCCCAACACCACCACCTCGAACGTCTCGAAAAAGATCCAGTCCCTGCGCGAGCAGGGCGGCGTGATCGCGCTCGGCCGGGTGCTCACCCTCGTGGTGGTCACCAAGTCCGGGCTTGAGGAAGAAGCGATCGAGGCTGCCAACGAGGCCAGCCGCGAACACCCCTGCCGGATCATCGTGCTCGCCGACGCAGGATCGTCCGCGCCGAACCGGCTCGACGCGCAGATCCGCGTCGGCGGGGACGCCGGCGCGTCCGAGGTCATCGTGCTGCGCGGCTACGGCGAACTCGCCGAGGAAAGCGAGTCCCTCGTCGCCGCGCTGCTGCTGCCCGACGCCCCGATCGTGGCCTGGTGGCCGCACGGTGCACCCAAGAACGCCTGCGAAACCTCGATCGGACGCATCGCCCACCGGCGCATCACCGACTCGGCCAACGAGGCCGAACCGCAGGTCGCGCTGGAAAACATCCGGAACACCTACAAAGCCGGCGACACCGACCTCGCCTGGACCCGGCTGACGAACTGGCGGATCCAGCTCGCCGCCGTCCTGGACCAGGTGGACTCCTCCCCCGTCACCGCGGTCGCCGTCGAGGGTGCCTCGGACTCCCCCAGCACCATCCTGCTCGCGGCCTGGCTGACCCTGACCCTGGACGCCCCGGTCACGATCGTGGCCGACCCCGCCGGAACCGGCATCCGCCGCGTCCGGCTCACCCGCGCCAGCGGAGACGTCCAGCTCTTCCGCCCCGGCCTCTCCGTCGCCGAGCTCACCCAGCCCGGGCAGCCCGCACAGCGGATCTCGCTCCCGCGACGCAGCCTCCGCGACTGCCTCGCCGAGGAACTCCGCCGCCTCGACCCCGACGAAGTCTTCGGCGAAGTGATTACTATTGGACTGCCACGTACCAATCTAAGGAGTGTCCGTCCCAGTGAGCGCTGAGCCCAGAGTAAGCATCCATCCTGACTCTTCCGTACTCATGGCCGCCATTGCGGCCCGCCTGATCACCAAGCTCGTGGATGTGCAGGACCGATTCGGTGAAGCAACGGTGGTGCTGACCGGAGGCACGGTGGGCATCGGCACGCTCAAGGCGGTGGCCGATTCGCCCGCCGCCCCCGCGGTGGACTGGGGCAAGGTCAATTTCTGGTGGGGTGACGAGCGCTTCGTCGGTGCCCAGGACCCGGACCGCAATGCGGTTCAGGCGCATGAAGCGCTGCTGAAGCACATCGACGTCGATCCTGCCCGGGTCCATGTTCCCGGGTCCACGGATGACTTCGAGACACCGGAACAGGCCGCAGAGGATTACGCACGCCGCCTCAGCGAGGCTGCGGCGGCCGAGCACGCCGCTGACGCTTCGGATGACCGTCCCGAGGAGCCGGGCCGGCTCCCCCGGTTCGACGTCGTTCTGCTGGGTGTGGGTCCGGACGCGCACGTGGCGTCCCTGTTCCCCGAGCAGGGCGGTATCCGCGAGAAGCAGCTGACTGTTGTGGGGGTCCGCAACTCCCCGAAGCCGCCGCCCGAGCGCATCTCCCTGACGCTGCCGGCGATCAACACTTCCGCTGAGGTGTGGATGGTGGTCGCAGGCGAGGATAAAGCCGGTGCCGTTGGCCTGGCCCTGGCCGGGGCGAACCCGGTGCAGGTGCCCGCGTCCGGTCCGGCGGGCCGGTCCCGGACGCTGTGGCTGATCGACGAGAACGCAGCCTCGCGCGTTCCTGAGCAGCTAGTCAGGAAGGCGCCGGCCGGCTCTTAGCCGCTGCAGCGCTCCAGCCAGAACGTCTTCGGCGTCCTGGCTGGAGCGTCTTTCTTTAACGTATTCCAGGTGGGTCTTGAAGCCTTCTTCCGGCGCTGCAACGGGCAGTCCGGCACCAGGATTGCGGGAAGCCGGGCGACCGCAGTGGCGGCAGTCCCAGATCTCCGGAATCTCGTTGTCCGGCAGCTTAAGAAAAACAGGCCGCGTCTCATGCCCCATGGCGCACCAATAGGAGACACAAATACGCGGCAGGGGCTCCCCTAGAGGATCATCGCCCTGGTTCTTCAATCCGGCTCCCTGAATGACACCCACGCGGGTGCCACGGAATCCTGAAGAGGAATGCACCATGGGAACTCCTCGCTACTAATGGCGGCGCTGCCGTTAGATCCGATAGCGACAGTTTAGTGCGGAGTTCCTCTTGGCGGCAGGGAAAAGCCCGGCCCAATCAGGAACGGATCCTGACCGGGCCGGGCTTTTTGGGCTCGGAGCTTGGGCCGGCGTTAGGAGTCGGCCGCGCCCGTGAAGCGCATCAGAAGGCCCAGGGCGATGATCACGAGGCCCCACGTGACACCGAGGATGACGGTAAACCTGTTGAGGTTGCGCTCGGCAACACCGGAGGACGCCAGCCCCGAGCTCATGCCGCCGCCGAACATGTCCGACAGGCCGCCGCCGCGTCCCTTGTGGAGCAGGATGAGCAGGGTCAGCAGAAGGCTGGTAATGCCCAGCAGGATCTGCAGAATCACATGAAGAACGTCCACGACGGCCTTTCCAAAGTTGGTGGATACGGGAGCGTGCCAGTTGAACGGATTAGTCCGTGACGAGGTGGCTCTCGAACTTGACAATATTAGCAAACTCGGCGGGATCGAGGCTGGCACCGCCCACCAGGACGCCGTCGACGTCGCGTTCCTTGAGGATCGCGGCAGCGTTGCTGGCCTTGACTGAACCGCCGTAGAGCAGGCGTGCCTTGGCGGCCACGTCGGCGTCGAAGAGTTTGGTGAGTTCGGCACGGATGGCCGCGCACATTTCCTGGGCGTCCTCCGGACCCGCAACCTCACCGGTGCCGATGGCCCAGACGGGCTCGTAAGCAACGACGAGTTCGGCTGCCTGCTCCGCAGACAGGCCTTCAACGTCGGCGCGGAGCTGGTCCAGCGTGTGCTCAACATGGGTGCCGGCCTGGCGGATTTCCAGGCCCTCGCCGATGCAGAGAACGGGGATCAGGTTGTGGCGGTAGGCAGCCTTGACCTTGGCATTGAGGACTTCGTCCGACTCGCCATGGACAGTACGGCGTTCGCTGTGTCCCACGAGGACGTACTTGCAGCCGAGCTTGTTGAGGAACTGGCCGGAGATGTCGCCGGTATACGCGCCGGAGTCAAACTGGGACAGGTCCTGGCCGCCGTAGGCAATCTCGAGTTCGTCGCCCTGGACGAGGGTCTGCACACCGCGGAGGTCCGTGAAGGGCGGGAAGACGGCGGCTTCCACGCGGTTGTAGTCGTGCTTGGCGTCGGACAGTGTCCAGGCCAGCTTCTGCAGCAGGGTGATGCCCTGGACGTGGTCCATGTTCATCTTCCAGTTGCCTGCGATCAAAGGCGTGCGGTCAAAGGTGCCGTTGGTTGACGTTGTCACGTGTTCTCCAAAAGTGCCGGTCAAAGGTGCTGATGATGTGAGCAGCCGGCAAGGCGTCTCCCCCGTACGTCCAAGTGAAGCACGGTGCGGAAGGTACCCTGCCGGCTGGTGTCCTGTTAGCGGTCCAGAACGCTCAGGCCGGGAAGTTCCTTGCCTTCAAGGTATTCCAGGCTGGCGCCGCCGCCGGTGGAAATGTGGCCGAACTGGTCATCGGCGAAGCCGAGGGTCCGGACGGCAGCCGCGGAATCGCCGCCGCCGACGACGGTGAACGCGTCCGTCTCCGTCAGCGCCTGGGCGATGGCCCGGGTGCCTGCGGAGAACGCCTCGAACTCGAACACGCCCATCGGTCCGTTCCAGAACACGGTCTTGGCGCCCTTGATCTGCTTGGCAAACGCCGCGGCGGATTCAGGTCCGATGTCCAGGCCGATGCCCTGCGTGCCGAAGCTGCTGCTTTCGATGGCGTCGGCGCTGACCGTTTCATGGTCGGCGTCGGCTGCGAACTTGGCGGCGACCACCACATCCGTGGGGATCACGAAGTCCGTGCCGGCGTCCGCTGCGCGCTTGAGGTAGTCCTGGACGACCGGGATCTGGTCCTCTTCCAGCAGGCTGCCGGCCACCTTGTGGCCCGCCGCTGCCAGGAACGTGAACAGCATGCCGCCGCCCACCAGGATGGTGTCAGCCTTGCCGAGCAGGTTGTCGATGACAGCGAGCTTGTCCGATACCTTCGACCCGCCCAGGACCACGACGTAGGGACGCTGGGTGTCTGCGGTCAGCTTGCGGAGGACTTCCACTTCGGTTCCCACAAGGTCGCCGAGGTAGGACGGCAGCCGGGTGGCGACGTCGTAAACGCTGGCGTGCTTGCGGTGCACGGCGCCGAAGGCGTCGTTTACAAACGCGCCGTTGCTGCCGGTGAGTCCCACCAGCTCATCCGCGAAGGCGCCGCGCTCGGCCTCGTCCTTGCTGGTCTCGCGTGCGTCGAACCGCACGTTCTCGAGCACCAGGACCTGGCCGTCCTGCAGCGATGCTGCCTGCTCCTTGGCCGAGGGTCCCACCGTGTCCTCCGCGAGGGAGACCGGGAAGGAGGCCAGCTCGGCCAGGCGGGTCACCGCCGGCTTGAGGGAGTACTTGTCTTCAGGGGCGCCCTTGGGGCGGCCAAGGTGGGCTGTAACCAGCACGCGGGCACCGGCGTCCGTGAGCTTTCCCAGCACTGGCAGTGAGGCCCGGATGCGGCCGTCGTCAGTCACTGTAGAGCCGTCGAGCGGCACATTCAGGTCACTTCGAACCAGAATGTACCGCCCGCGGACACCTTCAGCGATCAGTTCGTTGAGGGTGTGAGATGTCATGTAGCTAACCCTAGCCCAGCTTTGCGGCGACAAGCTCCGTGAGGTCCACAAGGCGGTTTGAGTAGCCCCATTCGTTGTCATACCACGACACAACCTTGACCTGGTTGCCAATCACCTTGGTCAAACCGGAGTCGAAGATGGACGAGGCGGGGTCCCCGACGATGTCGGAGGAAACGATCGGGGCGTCCGTGTAGGTCAGGATGCCCTGCCACTCGTCGGACTCGGCAGCCTTCTTGAGCGCGGCGTTGACTTCTTCGACGGTGGTCTCGCGGGAGACGGTGACGGTGAGGTCGGTGGCGGAGCCGGTGGGGACGGGAACGCGGATGGCGTAGCCGTCCAGCTTGCCCTTGAGCTCCGGCAGGACCAGGCCGATGGCCTTGGCGGCACCGGTGGAGGTGGGAACCATGTTGATGGCGGCTGCACGGGCACGGCGGAGGTCGTTGTGCGGCCCGTCCTGCAGGTTCTGGTCTGCGGTGTAGGCGTGCACGGTGGTCATCAGGCCGCGTTCGATGCCGAAGTTGTCGTTGACGATCTTGGCGAGCGGGCCGAGGCAGTTGGTGGTGCAGGAAGCGTTGGAAATGATGTGGTGCTTCTCGTTGTCGTACAGCCCGTCGTTCACGCCCATAACGATGGTGATGTCCTCGTCCGAGGCAGGGGCGGAGATCAGGACCTTCTTGGCGCCGGCCTCAATGTGCTTCTTGGCGGCAGCGGCCTTCGTGAAGAATCCGGTGGACTCGATGACGATGTCGACGCCGAGGTCCTTCCAGGGGAGGTTTGCGGGGTCACGCTCGGCGAGGACCTTGATGGCGTTGCCGTTGACGACCAGGTTGCCTTCCTTCACCTCAATGGTTTCGGTCAGGCGACCGCCGACGGAGTCGTACTTGAGCAGGTGGGCCAGCGCTTCGGGGCTGGTGAGGTCGTTGACGGCAACGATCTCAAGGTCCGCACCCTGGGCCAGTGCTGCGCGGAAGTAGTTGCGGCCGATCCGGCCAAAGCCGTTGATACCAATACGGGTCGTCACTTTTCAATCTCCTTTGTGCTTGGGAAGCACAACTAGTTGAGCGGGCTAAAAGCCAACTAACAGATCCCGCACGCCATTGGGCAAGATATTTTTCAGATCGGAGGGCGACCAGCCTCATTGCTGAAGGCTAACCGCCTTCCGTGATCTATCTTACGTTTAAGTTGGTCCGCCCCCGCAAGTGCGGGGGCAGACCGTCCATGATTTGAGCCTAATGACGCCGAATGTGAGATTTGTTACTGCAATATGTACTTCGGGTCACACATTCGGGTATCGCGCTTAAAGCGTGATGAGGCCGGTTGCGTTGGCGCGGGCCGCGGCGAAACGGGCCGAGACGTCTGCCCAGTTGACGATGTTCCAGAACGCCTTGACGTAGTCGGCCTTGACGTTGACGTAGTCCAGGTAGAAGGCGTGCTCCCACATGTCCAGCATCAGCAGCGGCGTGGTGCCCAGCGCGACGTTGCCCTGCTGGTCGTAGAGCTGCTCGATGACGAGGTTGCCGCCGATGGGCTCGTAGGCCAGGAAACCCCAGCCCGAACCCTGCAGGCCGAGGGCGGCTGCGGAGAACTGGGCGCGGAAGGCATCGAACGAACCGAAGGCGTCGTCGATGGCGGCGGCGAGCTCACCTTCAGGCTTGTCGCCTCCGTCCGGGGAGAGGTTGTTCCAGAACACGGAGTGGTTGACGTGGCCGCCGGTGTGGAAGGCCAGGTCCTTGGAAAGACGGTTGATGTTGGCGAAGTCGCCCTTTTCGCGCGCCTCGGCCAGCTGGGCCAGCGCGTTGTTGGCGCCCGTCACGTACGCGGCGTGGTGCTTGCTGTGGTGCAGCTCCATGATCCGTGCAGAGATGTGGGGCTCGAGCGCTGCGTAGTCGTAGCTGAGTTCGGGCAGAACGTACTCGGTCACAAAATCCTCCAATGTCGTGGACAGGTTGTCCGGTTTTGCTAACTCTCGGATTGTGCATCCCGGATGACGGGTCATCCGGAAAACTCCGGTGGCGGCAGCAACGTCCCCCACCTGGTCTTGATTCTATGGGCGCCGTTTACTCGTCCAGCATTTCCGGCGTCACATTGGCATCCGTGCCCGGGATGCCGAGATCCGCGGCGCGTTTGTCCGCCATGGCCAGCAGCCGGCGGATGCGTCCGGCGATGGCGTCCTTGGTCATGGGCGGGTCGGCGAGCCGGCCAAGTTCGTCAAGGCTGGCCTGTTTGTGGGCCACCCGGAGCTCGCCGGCGTACTTGAGGTGGTCCGGGACGTCGTCGCCGAGGATTTCCAGGGCCCGGTCCACGCGGGCGCCGGCTGCCACGGCGGCCTGCGCGGAGCGGCGGAGGTTGGCGTCGTCAAAGTTGGCGAGCCGGTTCGCGGTGGCCCGGACTTCCTTGCGCATGCGCCGCTCTTCCCAGACCATGAGGGCGTCGTGTGCGCCCATCCGGGTGAGCAGCGCGGCGATCGTATCGCCGTCGCGGATCACCACGCGGTCCACTCCCCTGACCTCACGGGCCTTGGCCTGGATCCCGAGGCGGCGCGCCGCGCCGACCAGCGCGAGGGCCGATTCCGGCCCGGGGCAGGTGACCTCCATGGACGAGGACCGCCCGGGTTCGGTCAGGGAGCCGTGCGCCAGGAAGGCGCCGCGCCACACCGCTTCGGCGTCGGCGGCTGAACCGTTGACGACGACGGACGGCAGCCCGCGCACGGGCCGGCCCCTGCCGTCCAGAAGGCCGGTCTGCCGGGCCAGCGCCTCGCCGTCGCGGACGACGCGGACCACGTATCGGCTGCCGCGGCGCAGCCCGCTGCCGGACACGACGATGATCTCGCTCTGGTGGCCGTAGACCTCGGCGATCGCGGCGCGCAGGCGCCGGGCGGTGGAGGCCAGGTCCACCTCGGCTTCGATGACGATCCGGCCCGAGATGATGTGCAGTCCCCCGGCGAAGCGGAGCATGGCCGAGACCTCAGCCTTGCGGACTGATGACTTCTTGATATCCAGGCGGGAGAGTTCTTCCTTGACTGATGCTGTCAGTGCCATGGCACCTTTCCTAACTGTTCCCGAAAATATCCTGGTAGGCCGTAGCCAGCCGCAAGGGATCGTGGACCGGACCCCGGCCCGAAGCCCCTACTCTACCCAAGACAACCTCGGCGCCGATCATCCCGGCGGCCCGCTCGAACTCGGCCAGGTCCGAAACCGAGGCCGGGTCCGCAAGCACCACGTCCGCATTGAATTCCGGGGCATACTCGCGCAGGACGTGAAGGTGGTCCGCGGCGGACATGCCGGAGGTTTCCTTGGTGTCCATGGCGAGGTTCATGGTGAGGCAGCGCTTGGCCGGCGTATCGCAGAGCGCCTGCCGCATTTCCGGCAGCAGCAGGTGCGGAAGCACGGAGGTGTACCAGGAACCCGGGCCGAGCACCACCCAGTCGGCGAGCTCGATCGCGGTCAGGGCCTCAACGCAGGCGGGGGCCTGGCCCGGCAGCAGACGGACGCTTTCCAGCGACCCCGCCACGGCACAGCGTGCCTGCCCCGTGATGGTGGTGACTGTGCTGGTGCCATCCGGGGCTGTTACGCGCACATCGCCTTCGATGGTGAGCGGAACGGTGGACATGGGCAGCACCTGGCCGCGGGCGCCGAGCAGGGCACCGGCCCACTTCAGGCCGGCCACCGCGTCCCCGAGAAGCTCCCAGAGCGTGACGATGAGCAGGTTGCCCATGGCGTGCTCGTCGAGGGAGGCGCCGCCGCGGGCGGACTGGAAGCGGTGCTGCATGACGTCGCGCCAGGTGCGTCCCCAGTCGGTGTCGTCGCACAGGGCGGACAGGGCCATCCGGAGATCACCGGGCGGAAGGACGCCGTACTCCTCGCGCAGGCGGCCGGAGGAACCGCCGTCGTCCGCCACGGTGACCACCGCCGTCAGTTCGGAGGTCAGCAGTCGCAGCGCCGAGAGGGAGGCCGACAGGCCGTGGCCGCCGCCGAGCGCGACGACGGTGGGTCCCTTGGCCTGTTGGGAACCGGTCAGGCCGGCCGGTGGAATCAGGGGCAGCGGGCCGGTAAGAACACCCATTACTCGCGGCCCAGGTCCCGGTGCGTCGTGGTCACGGTCACCCGCGGATATTGCGCGAGCCGCTTGGAGAGCTCCATGGCCACAGCCACCGAGCGGTGCTTTCCGCCCGTGCAGCCGACGGCGATCGTGGCGTAGTGCTTGTTCTCCCGCCGGTACCCCTCCAGGACGGGTTCCAGGGCATGGACGTAGCGTTCCACGAAGTTGGGAACGCCTTCGGCGCCCAGGACGTAGTCGCTGACGTCCTGGTCCAGGCCGGTGTGCGGCCGGAGCGCCGGCACCCAGTGCGGGTTCGGGATGAACCGGACATCGGCGACGTAGTTCGCGTCCACCGGGAGGCCGTACTTGAAGCCGAAGCTCATGATGTTCAGGCGTATCGCGATGGGGCCGGTCTCGGTGAACAGCTCGGTGATCGCCGTGGCGAGCCCATGCACGTTCAGGGCCGAGGTGTCCAGGACCAGGTCCGAGGAGTCGCGGAGCTCCTTGAGGACCTCACGCTCCGCGGCGATGCCGTCAAGGATCCGGCCACCGGCCTGCAGCGGGTGCGGGCGCCGGCCCTGCTCGAAGCGGCGCACCAGGACGTCGTCGCTGGCATCGAGGAACAGGACCCGGAAGGTGACGCCGCTGGCTTCGAGGGCGCGCAGTGCCGCCCGGATGTCGGCGAACAGGGCCTTGCTGCGCACGTCCATGACCACGGCGAGTTTGGGTATGGACTGCGGGGCGTGGGAGACGAGTTCGGCGAGGGTTCCCAGCATCTGCGGCGGCAGGTTCTCGACGACGTACCAGCCGTGGTCCTCCAGCGCATCGGAGGCGGTGCTGCGGCCGGCGCCGGACATTCCGGTCACGATGAGCAGTTCCGCTTCGGCGGGCTTGACCGGTGTCAGGCCGTCCTCTTCCGTGCTGGACTCCGCCGTCGACTCTGCCATTGATTCCAGCCTCATTCCTGCTGTTGCCTCCCGCGTGCAGTTCCTGCGCGGTTGCTGTTTGCGGCACACGCCGATTTCCCGTACTTACCCTAACCAAGTTTCCGGGTGCGGGCTAAGTTTCCAGCACTTCACCGGTGGTCATGTTGATCGCCGGAACGGCGTCTTCAGGTGCACCGCCGGCTCCTGCGGGACTGAAGTGCGTGACGATGGCCGCGGCCAGCGCCGGCCCGACGCCCTTGGCAGCCGTCAGTTCCTCTGCCGTTGCGGCCTTGATCTTCTTGACGGAACCAAAATGCGCGAGCAGGGCCTTCCGCTTGGAATCGCCCAGCCCGGGTACGCCGTCGAGGGCGGAGACGGTCATCGCCTTGCCGCGCTTTTGCCGGTGGAACGAGATGGCGAACCGGTGGGCCTCGTCGCGGATGCGCTGGAGCATGTAGAGGCCCTGCGAAGAGCGCGCCAGGATGACGGGGAAGTCGCTGTCCGGCAGCCAGACCTCCTCAAGGCGCTTGGCGAGGCCCACGACGTAGACGTCGTCGATGCCCAGAGCTTCGAGGGCCCGGGCGGCCGCGTTGACCTGGGGCTTGCCGCCGTCGACCACCACGAGGTTGGGCGGGTAGGCGAACTTGGCTTTGGGTGCGGGTGTGGTGGTGTCAGCCAGCGCAGCGTCCGCGGCGCTCCCGGAAGCCAAGGCCGAGCCGTTGGCCCCGGCCGCCGGGGTGGCTACCAGTTCCGCCGTCTCAACCTGGGCGGTCTTGTCCACGAGGTAGTGCCGGAAGCGCCGGGTCAGCACGTCATGCATCGCAGCCGTGTCATCCGTGGCAGCGGCCCCGGTGATGGAAAACTTCCGGTAGTCGGACTTCTTGGGCAGCCCGTCCTCCACCACCACCATGGACGCCACCACGTTGGTGCCCTGGACGTGGGAGACGTCGAAGCACTCGATGCGCAGCAGCGGGACGGGCAGTTCCAGCGCTTCCTGCAGTTCCTGCAGCGCCTGCGACCGGACCGTCAGGTCACCTGCCCGGCGGGTCTTGTGGAGCCGGAGCGCGTGCTCGGCGTTATCCCGGACCGTGGACATGAGCGCGGCCTTGTCACCGCGCTGTGGAACGCGGATGTCCACCTTGGCGCCGCGGATTCCGCCGAGCCACGCCGCAAGATCCTGTGCGTTGCTCGGCTCAACGGGCACCAGGACTTCGCGGGGAAGCCGGCCCTGGATCTCGGCGTCCTCGCCGTAGACCTGCTGGAGGAGGTGTTCGACGAGGTCGGGGGTGGTGAAGTCCTCCACCTTCTCGACAACCCAGCCGCGCTGGCCGCGGACCCGGCCGCCCCGGACATGGAACACCTGGACGGCCGCTTCGAGTTCGTCCTCGTGCAGCGCGAAAACGTCGGCGTCGGTGTCTTCGGCGAGCACCACGGCGTTCCGTTCGAAGACCTTCTTGAGGGCGGTGATGTCATCCCGCAGGCGGGCGGCGCGTTCGTAGTCAAGGATGGCGACGGCGGCCCCCATCTCCTTTTCGAGCCGCGCGATGAACCGCTTGGCCTCGCCTCCCATGAAGGCGCAGAAGTCCTCGGCCAGGGCGCGGTGTTCCTCGGGCGTGACACGGCCAACGCAGGGGGCCGAGCATTTGTCGATGTAGCCCAGCAGGCAGGGCCGGCCGCTGGCCTGCGCCCGCTTCAGGACTCCCGCGCTGCAGCTGCGCACGGGAAAGACCCGGAGCAGAGTGTCCATGGTTTCCCGGATGGCACCGGCCGTGTACGGGCCGAAGTAACGGGTGCCCTTGCGCCGCTCGCCGCGCATGACTTGCACGCGCGGCAGCTTCTCGCCCATGGTGACGGCAAGGTAGGGGTAGGTCTTGTCGTCCCGGAACACCACGTTGAACCGCGGCTTGAATTCCTTGATCCACGTGTATTCCAGCTGCAGGGATTCCAGCTCGCTGCCCACCACGGTCCACTCGACGCTGCTGGCCGCGTACACCATGGCATGGGTCTTGGGAAGCAGCCCGGCCGGGTTCGCGAAGTACGAGTTCAGCCGCGACCGGAGGTTCTTGGCCTTGCCGACGTAGATGACCCGCCCGTGGGGATCCCTGAACCTGTAAACACCCGGATTGGTCGGAATCTCACCCGTCTGGGGCCTATAACTCGATGGATCTGCCACGTTTCCAGTCTACTGAGCCGGGGAGGTGCCGATTGCCGCCGGCAGGTCGCCAGCGCCTACTCGATGACCTTGCTCTGGTTGTAGCTGGTGGAGCGCTGCTGGCCGCTGAGCTCGGCGATGGCGTCCATGATCTTGTCGGTCACCTGGCGCCGCGCGGGGAGGGAGTGGTCGGGGCCGGTCCTGTCGAAGTAGAGCGGCTCCCCCACCTTCATGGTGAAGTGCTGGGGCGAGACGGCGTTGCGGCCGGCGGGCTGCAGCTTTTCGGTGCCGATCAGTCCCACCGGAATGACCGGCGCCCCCGTGGTGAGGGCCAGCCAGCCGACACCGGTCCGGCCGCGGTACAGGATCCCGTCGCGGGACCGGGTGCCCTCGGGATAGATGCCGATGCCCCTGCCGTCCTCGAGGATGTCCAGGAGCGTCTTGAGGGCCTGCACGCTCGCGGCCTGCTCGCCGCGTTCGACGGGAATGGAACCGACGGCGGTGAAGAAGGACTTCATCACGCGCCCTTTGAGGCCCTTGGTGGTGAAGTATTCAGCCTTGGCAAAGAACGCCACGGGCCGGGGCATGAGCGCCTGGACGATCACGCTGTCCAGGAAGGACAGGTGGTTCGGCGCCACAATGAACGGCCCGTTCTTGGGCACATTCTCGAGCCCGATGACGGTGGGCCGGCAGGTGCCGGAGATGAGGGTGCGCGTGGTCCAGCGGACTCCGTCAAACAGCTCCATCGTTGCGCACCTCGCTCATGGCTGCGGTACGGACGTTCTCCAGTTCCTCGACCTTGGCGCGCAGGCTGTCGGTGCTGTGCACGACCGCCACGGCTCCCGCTTCCTCCAGTTCGCCGTCGGGCGCAAAACCCCAGCTCACGCCGATGCAGTCGAGACCGTTGGCCAGTGCTCCTGCCACGTCCTGGGCACGGTCGCCCACCATCACGGCGTGCTGCGTGTGGAGGGACGCCATGGCAGCGGCGATGATGCCGGTTTTGCCGACCGGGCCAGCTGCCGCTGCGGTCTCGTCCGCGGCCGAGCCCCTGATAGCGAGGAACTGGCGTGCGATCCTGTGGTGCTCAAGCACGATGTTCGCGAGGCCTTCAGGCTTTTGCGTCGCCACTGCCACGGGGCGTCCCGCTTCCACGTACTCGTCCAGCAGCTCGACAATGCCCGGGTACAGGCGGCTCTGGGCGATGCCGACGTCAAGGTAGTGCATCCGGTAGGTCCGGATGACCGCCTTAAGCATGGCCGGCGGAACAGCAGCCACGTTCAGCAGGGAGTCGCTCAGCTTGGGGCCCACCATGGCATCCAGCAGGTCCTGGCTCGGAACGGGAAGTCCATGTTCTCGGAGGGCCGCGGCAATTCCGCCTGTAATCCCGCCGGCCGGATCGACAAGAGTGCCGTCCAGGTCGAAGATCACGGGCACTGTTGTTGAAGTCACCGGCTTAGTTTCTCATGGCGGCACGCCTGCTCAAACTCGTATGCCATCCAAGGCATACTTCCGCCGCTGCTGAAGAGTTTCGGAGAACGACGGGGGGACCCGGGAAACAGCGATGGCCCGCCGGTCGATCTGGCGGGCCATCGCTGTGGCTGGAGCGCGCGACGCGCGCCTTATCCGAGGATCTCGGCCAGGAACTTGGCGGTGTGGCTTTCGGACGACTTGGAAACCTGCTCGGGCGTACCAGAGGCCACGATGCGGCCGCCGCCGGAGCCGCCGTCGGGGCCCAGGTCCACGATCCAGTCGGCGCTCTTGATGACGTCGAGGTTGTGCTCGATGGTGATGACCGTGTTGCCCTTGTCCACGAGCCCCTGCAGCACCATGAGCAGCTTCCGGATGTCCTCGAAGTGGAGCCCGGTGGTGGGCTCGTCCAGGACGTAGACGCTGCGCCCGTTGGACCGTTTCTGGAGTTCGGCTGCCAGCTTGACGCGCTGCGCCTCACCGCCGGACAGCGTGGTGGCGGGCTGGCCCAGCCGGACGTATCCGAGGCCGACGTCCACGAGCGTCTTGAGGTGGCGCGCGATCGGGGAGAAAGCCGCGAAGAACTCGGCACCCTCCTCGATGGGCATGTTCAGCACGTCCGCGATGGTCTTGCCCTTGTAGTGCACCTCGAGGGTTTCGCGGTTGTACCGGGCGCCATGGCAGACCTCACACGGAACATAGACGTCCGGCAGGAAGTTCATCTCGATCTTCAGGGTGCCGTCACCGGAGCAGGCTTCGCAGCGGCCGCCCTTGACGTTGAAGGAGAACCGTCCGGGAAGGTAGCCGCGGACCTTGGCCTCGGTGGTCTCGGCGAAGAGCTTCCGGATGTGGTCGAACACGCCCGTGTACGTGGCCGGGTTGGACCGCGGGGTGCGGCCGATCGGGCTCTGGTCCACGTGGACCACCTTGTCGAGGTGCTCGAGGCCCTGAACGGTGCGGTGGCGGCCGGCCACCTGCTTGGCGCCGTTGAGCTTGTTGGCGAGCACCTTGTACAGGATCTCGTTGACCAGGGTGGATTTGCCGGAGCCGCTGACGCCGGTCACGGCGGTGAACAGGCCCAGGGGGAAGGCGGCATCGACGTTGACGAGGTTGTTTTCGCGCGCGCCGACCACCTTCAGCTCGCGCTTCTTGTCGTACTTGCGCCGCTTCTTGGGGACGTCGATGCTCTTCCGGCCGGAGAGGTAGTCGCCGGTGAGGGACTTCGTGTTCTCCAGGAGTTCCTTGTAGGACCCGGAATGGACCACCTGCCCGCCGTGCTCGCCGGCGCCCGGGCCGATGTCCACGATCCAGTCCGCTTCGTGGATGGTGTCCTCGTCGTGCTCGACCACGATGAGCGTGTTGCCCAGGTCCCGCAGCCGGGTCAGGGTTTCGATCAGGCGCCGGTTGTCCCGCTGGTGGAGTCCGATGGAGGGCTCGTCCAGGACGTAGAGGACGCCCACGAGGCCCGAGCCGATCTGGGTGGCCAAGCGGATGCGCTGGGCTTCACCGCCGGAGAGCGTGCCGGAGGGGCGTTCCAGGTTCAGGTACTCCAGGCCCACGTCCAGCAGGAAGGTCAGGCGGGCCTGGATCTCCTTGAGGACCTGGTGCGCAATCTGCGCCTCTCGGCCGGTCAGCACGAGGTTGTCCAGGAATGCTGCGCATTCACGCATGGGCAGTCGTGCGACGTCGGCAATGGACTTGCCATTGATGAGAACCGAGAGCGACGCCGGGTTCAGCCGCGCACCGTCGCAGGCGGGGCAGGGGATCTGCCGCATGTATTCCTCGTACCGGTCCCGGGCGTAGTCGGACTCGGTTTCGGTGTGCTTGCGGTGCACATACTGCACCACGCCCTCGAAGCCGGTGCTGTACTTGCGCTCCCGGCCGAAGCGGTTGCGGTACTGCACTACAACCTTGTGGTCCTTGCCGTGCAGGACGGTCTGCCGGACGTCCTTGGGCAGGTCCTGCCACGGCGTGCTCATGGAGAACCCGAGCTCCAGGGCGAGTCCGCCGAGCAGCCGGTTCCAGTATTCGGTGGTCGCGGTGCCGAGGGACCACGGGGCGATCGCTCCGTCCTCCAGCGCGAGCTCCGGGTTGGGAATGATGAGTTCCTCATCCACTTCCAGCCGGGTGCCGATGCCGCTGCAGACCGAGCAGGCGCCGAAGGGGTTGTTGAATGAGAACGACCGGGGCTCGATCTCGTCGATGGCCAGCGGGTGCTCGTTGGGGCAGGCCAGGTTCTCCGAGAAGGCACGCGTGCGGTGGGGATCGTCGGCGTCGAGATCCACGAAGTCAGCCAGGACGCGTCCCTCGGCGAGGCCCAGCGCCGTCTCGATGGAATCCGTCAGCCGCTGGCGGATGCCTTCCTTGACCACGAGCCGGTCCACCACCACCTCGATGGTGTGCTTGAACTGCTTGCCAAGCTTGGGCGGATCGCTCAGCTGGATGAGGTCGCCGTCCACCCGGGCGCGCGAATAGCCCTTGGCGGTCAGTTCCTTGAAGAGGTCCACGAATTCACCCTTGCGCCCGCGCACAACCGGGGCGAGGATCTGGAAACGGGTGCCGTCCTCCAGCTCGAGCAGCTGGTCCACGATCTGCTGCGGGGTCTGCTTGATCACGGGCTCGCCGCACACCGGGCAGTGCGGCCGGCCTACACGTGCCCACAGGAGACGCATGTAGTCGTAAATTTCAGTGATGGTGCCCACGGTGGAGCGCGGGTTCTTGCTGGTGGACTTCTGGTCGATCGAGACCGCCGGAGACAGGCCCTCGATGAAGTCGACGTCGGGCTTGTCCACCTGGCCCAGGAACTGCCGGGCGTAGGCCGAGAGCGATTCGACGTAGCGGCGCTGGCCCTCGGCGAAGATGGTATCGAAGGCCAGGGAGGACTTGCCGGAGCCGGACAGGCCCGTAAAGACGATCATGGCATCGCGCGGCAGGTCGAGGTCGACGTTGCGCAGGTTGTGCTCGCGTGCGCCCTTGACCACCAGCCGGGAAAGGTCCGGGCGCGCCGGTTTGGCGGGGCTTAAGGGGACGACGGCGGAGGGGGCGACAGCGGTTTCTTCAGCTACGGCTTTAGGCACCCACTAATGCTAGTCGAAAACTTCTTCGAATATCCACGCGGGTGTGCTACGCCACGTCCGCTAGTCGGCGTCGTAGGCGGCCGCCAGCAGATGTACTGCCTGCGCGAATGTGGCTCCCTGTGATTTTGCCGCTGCCGCATATTCTGCTGCGGCCTCGGACAACGCCCCCCACCGTTCGTCGCGGGCGCAGACAACCGTTCCGTTGCGGCCCTTCGTGGCGACGACTCCCGCGGCTTCGAGTTCCTTGTACGCCCGGGCCACGGTGTGGGGTGCGACGCCGAGGGTCCCGGCCAGGGTCCGCACTGCCGGCAGCCTGGTGCCCGGGGCGAGCTTGCCCTGGTCCGCCTGTTCGATCACGTAGAGCCGCAGCTGCTCAAAGAGGGCCACGGAGCTGCCGGTGTTCGGCTTCCACTGCCCGGGGAAGGCATCTCCGCCGGTCACAGGCCCAGCTCCCGGTAGCGCTGCTGGCCTGCGGCGTGCCGGCCGCGGGGCCGGCGGATTGCCCCAAGTTCGCGGTCCACACCGCGGAACTGGGCCTCGTACAGGTGCCTGTAGTGGCCGTCCACGGACAGCAGGCTGCTGTGCGTCCCCTGTTCAACAATGCGTCCGTGATCCATGACGAGAATTAGATCAGCGTCGCGCACGGTGGACAACCTGTGGGCAATGATGAAGCTCGTCCGGCCCTGCCTCAGCCGGTTCATGGCAAGTTTGATCTGCACCTCGGTGCGGGTGTCCACCGAGCTTGTTGCCTCGTCCAGGATGAGGACGCTGCGGTCGGCGAGCCGGGCCCGGGCGATGGTGATCAGCTGCCGCTGGCCCTGGCTCAGCGAATCGCCGTCGTCGCCCAGGACCGTTGCGTAGCCGGCGGGCAGCGACCGCACGAAGTGGTCCACATGGCTGGCCTCGGCCGCTGCCAGGATGCGGTCGTCGTCCGCGCCCGGCCAGCCATACTCGATGTTTTCGCGCACGGTGCCGCTGAACAGCCACACGTCCTGCATGACCACGGCGAAATTGGACCGCAGTGAGTCCACCGGCACGGTGGCGATGTCCGTGCCGTCGATGGTGATGCGCCCCGAATCCGGTTCGTAGAAGCGCATGAGGAGGTTAACCACCGTGGTCTTGCCGGCACCGGTGTGTCCCACGATGGCCACGGTCTGTCCCGGGAGGACGGAGAAGGACAGCCCGCTGACCGCCGGAGCCCCGGGGGTGTAGGCAAAGGTCACGTCCTCGAACTCAATCCGGCCGCGCAGGCTCCCTTGGGCGGACAGGTTCCCTTGGCCGGATGGGGGCACCTGGCCGGCCGGAACGCCGTCCTCGCGCGGGATCTCGGGCTCGTCAAGCAGGGCGAACACACGCTCGGCCGAGGCGGCGCAGGACTGCATCAGGGTGAGCATGCCGCCGATTTGCCCCATGGGCTGGGTGAACAGGCGGCTGAACTGGATGAAGGCCTGGATGCCGCCGATCGTCATGGCTCCCGCCGCCACCTGCAGGGCGCCGACGACGGCCACCGCCACGTAGTTGATATTGGCGACGAAGACCATGAGCGGCTGCACCGCTCCGGACACGAACTGGGCGCGTGCGCTGGTGCGCGCCAGCCGGTCGTTGCCGCGGCCGAATACGGCCGACGCCGCGTCCTGCTGCCCGAACGCCTTGATGACCTCGTGCCCGGTGATGAATTCCTCGACGTGGGCGTTCAGCTCCCCGGTGGATGCCCACTGGGCCGCGAAGTAGGTCTGCGACTGGCGGGCCATGTACACCGTTATCAGCGTGGAAACCGGAACCGAGATCAGGGCAATGGCGGCCAGCAGCGGCGAGATCCACAGCATCATGGCCAGCGAGCCGCACAGCATCAGAACGGACATGATCAGCTGCGTGAGCAATTGGGTGAGCGCCTGGGAGATGTTGTCGACATCGTTGGTGGCCCGGCTGAGGACATCGCCCCTGGCCTGCTCATGGAAGTGCGACGACGGCAGCCGGTGCAGTTTGTCCTCGACTGCGGCGCGGAGGCGGAAGACAAGCCGCTGCACCGCCTGTGCGGTCAGGGCTCCCTGGACCCAGTTGAAGACCGAGGTGCCGACATACATCAGCGCGACCACGCCAAGCAGGGCCGCCAGCTTCCCGGCGTCGAATGTGCCGCGTATGAAACCGTCCACGACGAGGTCGGTGGCGTCACCGAGAAGCTTGGGAGCCGTCACGTTGAGGGCGGCGAAACCGCAGGTGGCCGCGATCGCCACGGTCATCCTGCGCCTTGAGGGGCGCAGGAGTCCCAGGAGGCGTTTGGCCGCCGGCACAAAGCTGCCGGTGGTGCGCTTGGCTGCGTGCGTGCCCTTCATGGGCGCCCGCTTTTCACGGCTGTTCATCCAGGGCCAGCTGGAATTCTGCGGTTTCCCGGTAGGTGGGCGACACTGCGAGCAGTTCGGCGTGGGTCCCCTGTGCCACCAGCCGGCCTTCCTCCAGTACCAGGATCCGGTCCGCGTCCATGATGCTGGGGATGCGTTCGGCCACCATGAGCACCGTGGCTGCTTCCAGCCTGGGTGCCAGCGCCTGCCGGACCGCGGACTCGGTGGCATAGTCCAGGGCGGAAAAACTGTCGTCAAAAAGGTAGAGGTCCGCACTGCGGAGCACCGCGCGGGCGATGCATAGGCGCTGCCGCTGCCCGCCCGAAAGCCCGGCCCCACCCTGCGCGACGGCGGCCTGGAGACCGTCCGGGAACGCGCGGACGAAGTCCTCGGCCTGCGCCAGCTGCAGGGCCTGCCAGAGGTCGTCCTCGGTGGCGTCCGGCGCGGCCATCCGCAGGTTGCTCGCCACGGTGCCTGCGAACAGGTAGGAGTGCTGCGGCACCGCCGAAATCCGCTGGCGCAGCCGGCCGGGCTGAAGTGTCCGGACATCGGCGCCGCCGAACCGGACCTCACCGGTTGTGGCGTCGAGGAACCGCGGCAGGAGGTTCAGCAGCGTGGTCTTGCCGCTGCCTGTGGGACCGATGATGGCCGTGGTGGTGCCCGGCCAGGCTGAAAAGGAGATGTCGGCCAGGACGGGTGACTCCGCCCCGGGGTAGGCGAACCAGACGTGGCTGAACTGGACTCCCCCGCCGGCTGCCGGCTCCGGCGCTGGCTCCGCCCCGGCGGCCACTGCCGAGCCCGGCACGACGGCCGAGCCCGGCACGGCGGAGGAGGCCGGCGCCGCTGCCGAGGCGGGCGGCGCTGCCTCCGCCCCTTTGGCCACTGCCAGAGCCGGCGCCACGTCAAGGACGTCCTGGATCCGTTCGGCGCAGACGGCAGCGCGCGGCGCGGTGCTGAACACGTACATGGCCATCATGATGGCCAGCAGGATCTGCAGGATGTAGGCGATGAAGGCCGTCAGGGCGCCCACTTCCATCCTGCCGCTGCTGATCAGGTGCCCGCCGAACCAGACCACCGCCACGGACGAGAGGTTCACCACGATCATGATCATCGGAAGCATGCCCGCGACCAGGAGCGCCGACTGGAGGTTGTTCCGGGTCAGCCGCCGGTTCGCTTCCGCAAAGCGCGCAACCTCATGCTTTTGCCGGACGAAGCCGCGGATGACGTTCGCGCCGATGATCTGTTCGCGCAGGATCCGGGTGATGTTATCGATGAGTGCCTGGCCCTGGCGGTAGAGCGGGATGAGGCGGCGCACGATCAGGTACATGATGAGCACCAGCACCGGGACTATGACAATCACGACGGCGGACAGGGCCGCGTTCTGCTGGACGGCCAGGATGATGCCGCCGATGCCCATGACCGGCGCCGCGGCGAGCATGGTGAACACCAGGACGGCGAAGGTCTGGATTTGCTGGACATCGTTGGTGGTCCTGGTGACGAGGCTGGGCGTGCCGAACGTCCCGATCTCCTGCGAAGACATGGCCTGGACCTGGGAGAACAACTCCCGCCGCAGGCGGTGGCCGATCTTCATGGCGACGCCGGCCCCGAGGTACCCGGCGCCCAGGGCTGCGGCGGCCTGCATGGCGGTCAGCACCAGCATCCAGCCGCCGAGCGCCAGGATCACCCCGGGCTGGCCGGCGAGGATCCCGTCGTCGATGATGCTGGCATTCAGGGTCGGCAGCAGCAGGTTTCCCGCTGTCTGCACCACCTGCAGCACGATAATCGCCCAAACAGCGGCCCGGTGCTCACCGAGGAGGCGGAGCATTAAGCCAATCAGCACCGCACCTCCTCCATCGCCAGGGCGTACGGGAGCCCAGGCCGGTCCCCAATAACCGCTTGGCCATTGTAAGCCAGATCACATGGGACCGCGCGGGTATGGCCCGCGCGGCGGGAGCAGCTGCCCTAAAGCTTCCGGGCTACCGCGAAGATCCTGCGGAACGGATATACCGTGCCGTGCGCTGTGGCCGGATAGGCGGCTGCCAGCCGGGCGCCGTATTCGGCCTCGAACCCGGCCGCTTCATCCGGGGACAGCGCTGCCAGCACGGGCCGCAGGCCTGCGCCCCGCACCCAGTCCAGCACCGGGTTTTCACCGGTGAGCACCTGCTGGTAGGTGGTCTCCCACGCATCCGCTGCACATCCGGCGTCGAGCATGATTTCCAGGTAGCGGGCGGGCGGCGCCACCGCTTCGTCGTGGCGGAGCACGCCGGCGAGCTTGCCGGCCCACTTTGGCGACTCGGCAACCTCCCGCATCAGGGTGTGGGACGCCGCAGTAAAGTTGCCCGGCACCTGGAGGGCGAACCACGCGCCCGGTTTCAGCGCCTTCAGCCAGCCGGCCAGCAGCTCCGGGTGCCCGGGAACCCACTGCAGGGCAGCGTTGCTCACCACCACGTCCGTGTCTTCGGAAGGCAACCAGGAAGCGATGTCCCCGAGGGTGAACTCCAGTCCAGGCGCGGACTGCCGGTGCTGTTCGGCCGTGGCCAGCATCTCCGCGGAGGAGTCGACTCCCACCACCCGCGCGGACGGCCACCGTGCCGCGAGTGTGGCCGTCAGGCTGCCGGGGCCGCAGCCCAGGTCCACCACTTCCCGCGGGGCATCGGCGAGGACCCGGCCCGTCAGGTCAAAGAAGGGGCGCTGCCGGTAGTCCCCGAACTGAACGTATTGGGCGGGATCCCACACATGGCCTCCTCGGTCGAACGGTCCGGACAGGTGCATTGTCCTGGCAGTGCGAGCCTAGCGCCGGGTCGGCACGAAACCGTTCAGGGACGCGCTGGCACTAAGCTGGAAAGCAATGAAACTCGTTGAACAGCTCCCCGCCCCGTCCGCACGGATCACCACCGGGACCGGCGCGGACCCGGACACGCTGTACGAGCGTTTCGTGGAGTGGACCGAAAGCCGCGGCCTGCAGCTCTACCCGGCCCAGGACGAGGCCATCATGGAGCTGGCCTCCGGCGCCAACGTGATCCTCGCAACGCCCACCGGCTCGGGCAAGTCCCTGGTTGCCATAGCGGCCCATTTCCAGGCGATGGCCCGCGGCGAACGCAGTTACTACACCGCCCCCATCAAGGCCCTGGTGTCCGAAAAGTTCTTTGCCCTCTGCGAGATCTTCGGGGCGGAGAACGTCGGCATGATCACCGGCGACTCCGGGGTTAACCAGGACGCCCCGATCATCTGCTGCACGGCCGAAATCCTGGCCAACACCGCCCTGCGTGAAGGTGCGGCGGCCGAACTGGGCGCTGTCATCATGGACGAGTTCCATTTCTACTCCGATCCGCAGCGCGGCTGGGCCTGGCAGGTTCCGCTGCTGGAGCTTCCGCAGGCACAGTTCCTCCTGATGTCCGCCACGCTGGGCGACGTCAGCCGCTTCGAGGCCGGCATGACCGAACTGACGGGCCGGACCACCACTACTGTCAGCTCAGCCGAACGCCCGATCCCGCTGCACTACTACTACCGCGAGACGCCCGTCCACGAGACGCTCGAGGAGCTGCTGGGCACCAGGGAAGTCCCGGTCTACGTGGTGCACTTCAGCCAGGCGGAAGCCATTGAACGCGCACAGACGCTGATGAGTATCAACATGTGCACGCGCGAGGAGAAGGACAGGATCGCAGAGCTCATCGCGAACTTCCGTTTCGCCGCGGGCTTTGGCAAGACGTTGAACCGCCTGGTCCGGCACGGCATCGGCGTCCACCACGCGGGCATGCTGCCCAAGTACCGCCGGCTCGTGGAACAGCTGGCCCAGGCCGGCCTGCTCAAGGTCATCTGCGGCACGGACACGCTGGGCGTGGGCATCAACGTGCCCATCCGCACCGTCGTGCTCACCGCACTGAGCAAGTACGACGGCGTACGCACCCGCCTGCTTAACTCCCGTGAGTTTCACCAGATAGCCGGAAGGGCCGGCCGGGCCGGCTACGACACCGCCGGCACCGTGGTGGTCCAGGCTCCCGAACACGTCGTGGAGAACGTGAAGGCGATGGCCAAGGCCACCGCCAAGTTCGGCGATGACCAGCGGAAGCTGCGCCAGGTGGTGAAGAAGAAGCCGCCCGAGGGGTTCGTGTCCTGGGGTGAGCCGACGTACAACAGGCTGGTGGAGTCGGTTCCGGAGCCGCTGAGCTCCAGCTTCACCGTGACCCATGCGATGCTGATGAACCTGATGGAGCGGCCGGGCGACCCGTTCGCCGCGGCGCGCCGCCTCCTCACCGAAAACCACGAAGGCCGGCCCTCGCAGCTGCGCCTCATGAAGAAGGCGCTGGGCATCTACCGGGAGTTGCTGGCGGCCGAGGTTGTGGAGCGCATCCCGGTTGCGGAGCAGGGGACGGACGGCCGTACGGTGCGCCTGACCGTCCACCTGCAGCCGAACTTCGCGCTGAACCAGCCGCTGTCCCCGTTCGCTTTGGCCGCCCTGGACCTGCTGGACCCCGAGTCGCCGTCCTACGCACTCGATGTGGTCTCAGTGATCGAGGCCACGCTGGAGAAGCCGCGGCAGATCCTTTCCGCGCAGCAGAAGAAGGCACGCGGCGAAGCTGTGGCTGCCATGAAGGCAGACGGCATCGAGTATGACCAGCGGATGGCCATGCTCGACGAGGTCACCTATCCCCAGCCGCTCGCGGAAATCCTCGGCGAGGCCTTCGAGGTGTACCGGAAGGCGGCGCCGTGGGTGGGCGACTTCGAACTGGCACCCAAGTCGGTCATCCGGGACATGTACGAGCGCGCCATGAACTTCGGTGAGTTCGTGCAGTTCTATGGCCTGGCCCGTTCCGAGGGCATCGTGCTGCGGTACCTTGCGGACGGTTTTAAGGCGCTCCGGCAGACCGTGCCGCAGGACGCGCTGCGGGAGGACCTCGAGGACCTGGTCGCCTGGCTGGGTGAGCTGGTCCGGCAGGTGGATTCCAGCCTCCTGGACGAATGGGAGGAGCTGACCTCGGGTGCGGCACCCACGCCGCACGACGCACCGCCTCCCCCGCCGCCGTCGCTCACGTCCAACATCCGGGCCTTCCGGGTCATGGTGCGGAACGAAATGTTCCGGCGCGTGGAGCTTTTCGCCGACGAGGACGCCACTGCCCTCGGAGAGCTCGACGGCGACGCCGGCTGGGATGCCGACCGCTGGGAAGACGCGCTGGACGATTACTTCGACGAGCATGACGACATCGGCACCGGCCCAGACGCACGGGGGCCGGGGTTGCTCATCATCACCGAGGAGCCCGGCGTCTGGAAGGTCCGGCAGATCTTCGATGACCCCGCGGGCAACCACGACTGGGGCATCTCCGCGGAGGTGGATCTTGCGGCCTCGGACGAGACCGGCACTGCGGTGGTCCGGGTGACCGGAGCTAACCGGCTCTGAGACGGGCAGTGTATTGCCAACCAGCCAGAGCCGTAGATGACTTACGCGGGGCGTACCTCAGCAGCTTCAGGACCATGCTGGCCTGCTCCGAGGAGAAGCGCTCCCCTGTGTCAGGATCGAGCCACGGTGCTGTGTCCTCGTGGTGCCCGGCAAGCTCCAGGACCGGCAAGGGCAGCGCGGGCGTCCCACCGTTCCCCGCGGACAACAGATCCGGCCTCGTGGCGGGATCGAAGTAGACCCGGCGCTTGCGGTCCCGCGTCAATTCGTCGGGACTGTGGCAGGTGTAACCGGCCCAGTGGACAGGGCCCGGCCAGGCATCAGGGCTTGGCCGGGCATTCTGGCTTGTGTCCGTGTACGGAATTGGCTGGGTCAGCGGCGCTTGGGCTACCGGTTTCTGATCCTCCAACGTCGGGGCGGATTTGACGTATTCCACCCACTGCCCGTTGACCTCAACGTAGAGCAGGTTCTGCTCGCCACCCAGAAAATAGACTGTAACGCCGGCCCGCACATTCGCGGCCGGGTCGGTCTGCACTGCGGGCGGCATGCTGCCGCCCGTCGTCACTTCATGCATCTGACTGACCATCGTCGGTACCGGTTCCTGCTGAGGCGCCGAAATCAGGCCTTCACGAGAGCCGGCGCCTCAGCGACGGCGGTGCCCGCACCGAGGTAGCGCCCGATGCTGACAGGGCAGTGGCCAAGCCCGCCGTCCGGCCCCCGTCGGCGGAAGTTGATGACCTGGCCTGTTCTGCCGCACCCGCAGGTGCCGGTCGCGACGTCGCCCATGTCGTCGGTGAGGAGGAAACCGGGGTAGCTGGTGCTGAGGGCGTCCAGGACGGCGATGGTGCCGGTCTGCCCCGGGGCGAGCTCCTTGCCGTCCTGGCCAGGGTCCCGGATGGAGATGTAGCACCACGGCGGGACGTGCTTGCGATGCAGGTGGCATTCGACAGCGAGCATGTTCGACTCGATCAGCCCGTACATGTCGCGCACGTTCTCCGCGCGCACGCCGAGCAAGTCGTGGCACCGCTCCCGAAAGCGTTCGTCAGGGATGGCCTCGTCGGTGTGCCGCTTCCAGCCGCCGAGAGTGATGATCATGCTGTACGGGTCCAGGCGCAGATTGATCTCCTCCCGCTCGAGGAACCGGAGCAGTTGGCCGATGAGGAACGGCGGACCGATGATGTGGCGCGTCATATGGCTTTTCCACCGGCGCAGTTCCCCCAGGGCCTGCCCGGCGTCGAACGCCTCGTCGGCAACGAGATATGTGTGGTGGTCGAAGACGCTGTTCAGGATGTTCAGGTCCTTGAGCAGTCCCATCTCCGAAGCTTCCGGGTCCGACGGATTCAAGAAAAGTCCCGCGCCCCCGGACAGGCTGAAGAACTCCCGGTAGGTGCCGATCAGGCCGACCAGCGCCAGGGTCAATGTCTCGCTGTTGCGGGGGGCGACGGACGGGACACCGCGGGTTCCGCTGGAGCGGGTTTCGGTCTCGACGTCGGCCAGGGAGCAGGTGAGCAGCACCCGGGCGTCGGGACGCTTGAACAAGCCAACCGGCAACAGTGGCAGCGCTTGCAAGTCGTTGATGTCATTGATCGCGGTGGGATCGACTCCCAACGCGTCACACTGGGCGCGATAGAAGCCGTTTCCGGCCTGGTGGTAAATCGCGGCGTCGCGCAGGACGTCGGTGACTGACCGTGCCCAGTCATCAGGCGACTGGGTGTAGGCCTTGGACACATTCCCTAGCATTTGTGGTAACGAGAGCATTGTGTCACTCCTCGGTGGGTGCGTACCGATGGATGGGTTGCGTCGCAGGGTTAGCCATACCGGCGCAACTCGGAAAAGAAGTCCTCGACCGTCCGGAGCTGGCCGCTGCGGGCAAGTTCGTCGTAGACGTACTTGCCCACTGCCAGGTCGAGCACGCCAAGGCCGAACGGCGAAAACACGATGGGCCGGTCGTCCGGCGGCGAGACCTTGCCGTCCATGACGTCGGCCAGGGTGCCGTCCACGAAGTCCCTGTTGCCGACCATCTGCTCCGCGAGATGGGCCGATGTCCCGGCTTTCAGGCAGTGGTCGACGTCGTCGAGAATGTTGGTCGACGCAAGCAGGATCTCAGGGGCCAGATCGCGCAGGGACACGTGCAGCACCAGCGGGTTGTGCGCGAACCACGTCGTATCGTGCACGTGCGGCTGGCCCGCCACCGTGGCGAACACGACCAGGTCGCTGCTCCTGATCAGCTGCTCGGGGCCGTTGTGCACGGTCACCCGGGCTCCGGTCCCGCTGCGCTCGAGGTAGCCCTTGAAACCCTCGGCACTCTCACCCGAGAGGTCGAACACCCCGATCTCGTCGAAGGACCAGTCGGTGGCCTTCAGGAAGGTGTGGATGTAGCGGGCAATGAGGCCAACGCCGAAGAATCCGATACGCCGGGGACGCCCGCGTCCCCGGCTGAGCCAGTCCGCAGCCGCGGCGGCCGATGCAGCCGTCCTGGAGGCACTGATGATGGAGCCCTCCATGCATGCGAAGGGGTAGCCCGTTTCCCGGTTGTTGAGGATCAACACCGCTGAGGCGCGCGGAATCCCCGACGACACGTTGTCCGGGAAGCTGGAGACCCACTTAATGCCGTCAACCTCCACCTGTCCGCCGATCGAGGCCGGCAGGGCGATGATGCGCGAGGTGGGCCGGTCCGGGAAGCGCAGGAAATAGGACGGCGGGTTCACCGAGTCTCCGGCTGCATGCACCCGGTAGGTCTGCTCGACAAGTTCGACGATCTGCTTCTCCCGGCCCTGGAGCACCTGCTGCACTTGGGTCCCTGCAATTACCGCGAAGGGCGGAACCGTCTTTGGTTCTGCGGCCGCTGCGACTGGGGTAGTGGCAAGCTCTGTCATAGTGCACCATCCTCGTTGTGGTTATCGAGATCGAAAATGTTCTGCGGCTCGGCCATGCCGACAAGAATCTCCCGGGGCCCCTCATAGGCCTCGCGGCTGTGGGCCATGCCGATGTTGTCGACCAGCATGAGGTCCCCCGTCTCCCAGGGGGTGCGGAGGGTGTGGGCCTCGTAGACCTCGTTCAGGAGGGCAATGATTTCCTCGCCGATCGGCTCGCCATTGCCGAAGCGGGTGTTGAATGGCAGCCCATCTGGACCGTAGACGTCCACCAGGTACTCCCGCACCTCGGGTGCGATCGTCCATTCGCTCAGGAACGCAACCTGGTTGAACCAACAGCGTTGGCCGGTCGCCGGGTGCCGGACCACGGCGGGGCGCCGTTGCCGGGTGCGCAGCTCTCCGTCGGGCTGCCACTCGAACTCGATCCCGTGCGCCCGGCAGTAGCTCTCGACGTCCGCGCGGTCCGAGACCCCGAACGCCTCCTCATAGGAGGCACCGATGTCCTCGTTGTAGCTGCGGGCGAGCAGCCACCCCTCGCTTTCAAACCGGCGGAGGATGTCCGGCGGTATGGCATCGAGCACGGTGCGGGCGTCCGCCACACCGGTCACCCCGCCGGCGCTCGGTGCCTGAAGACAGGCGAAGAGCATCAGGCCGGGGAACTCAAGCGCGTAGCTGAGCTCGTGGTGCATGCACATAGGCTGGTTCGCGGGCCACGTCAGGGATGAGTACACGCCGTCCAGGTAGGGCTGCCTGGCGGCGAAAGCCTCCCGGTCCGGCATGAGGCCGCCTGAAATCAGCCGTTGGAAGGTATCGGCCACTTCGGCTGGATCACGGAGGCCCAGGCCGCGGACCAGGACGGCGCCGTGCTCATCAACCGCCGCACGCAGCGCCTCACGGTTCTCTTCAGCCCACTGCACAGGGTCGTGGCCGTGCTCGACGATGAGCAGCGGCGCCCGGCCGGCTTGGCGTTCCACGTCGAACTGGATCCTGGGTGTAGGAGACGACATCAGAGGTCCTTCCGTTTCATGGGTAGCGGGTGGGATTGGCCACCGGTCCTCCCGCCGGGGCCATGGAATCGGGCTCCGTGACGGCTCCCGCCATCCGCGGGGCGGGCGGAACGGTTGTGCCCGCGAAGGACGAGGCCTCAAGCAGGGCCGCCAGGTCTGCCAGGATGGGCGTCTGCATGATGTCCTTGATCGACACTGCACGCTTGAGCAGGACGGCGAGCTTCACCGCGGACAGCGAGGTCCCGCCCAGTGCAAAGAACGAGTCCTGCCCGCCGATCCGGCCCACCGGCAGGCCGAGCACCGTCGCCCATGCCTCGGCGAGCCGCTGCTCAGCGGCTGAAAGCGCTTCCGTGGCGGCGCCGGCTTCGGGAACCACCTCGCGCGCCATGCGCGTCAAAGCCTTCCGGTCGATCTTCCCGTTGCCGGTCAGGGGCAGGCTCTCCTGCCACCTGTACGCCGACGGAACCATGTAGCCCGGTACCCGGGCAGCCAGCTCGCTGCGGATTTCGTCGACCTCCAGCGGCCGGCTGCCGGAGTAGAACGCCACCAGGAACTTGGACTGACCGGCGCCCTCACCGACGACGACGGCGCCGTCCCGGACGCCGGGAACCCGCAGCAGCGCGTTTTCGATGTCGCCGATTTCGATCCGGAACCCGGAGATCTTGACTTGGTTGTCCCGCCGGCCCAGGTACTCCAGCTTGCCGTCCGGGGACCAGCGGCCGTAGTCGCCGGCCCGGTAGAGCCGCGCGCCGTCCACATAGGGATCGGTGGAGTAGGCCTGTGCAGTGCGCTCCGGGTCGTTGATGTAGCCGCGGCCCACGCACACCCCGGAGAAGGCGATCTCACCCGGAGCTCCAAGCGGAACAAGCCGCTGCCGCTCGTCGAGGATGTGGATCCGGACGTTCGGGATTGGCGGGCCCAGTGGTACGGTGCCGCCGGCGGGCGCTGCACTCATCACTTCGTGGTTCGTATCATCGGAGGTCTCCGTCAGCCCGTAGGCGTTGACAAGCTTGACGTCCGGCATGACGTCGAACCACCGGCGGACCAGCTCACGCTTCAGGGCCTCCCCTGTCGCCGAGACGCAGCGAAGGTGCGGTAAGGCATGGGGCTTGCCGCCCAGGTACGCCACCACGGCGTCCAGATACGACGGGACGACCTGGAAAACCGCCACCGCGCCCCGTTCCACCGTGTCGATGAAGCGCTCGACGTCGAGGATGCGGTCCTGGCCGACGATGAGTGTGCGGCCGCCGACGAGCAACGCCGAAACCAGCTGCCACAGCGAGATGTCGAAGCACTGGGGTGCGCTCTGGGCGACGACGTCCCCGGGGCCAATCCCCAGGTCCTCGATCTTGGCGTACAGGTGGTTCACCATGCCTGCGTGCTCGCACATCGCGCCTTTCGGCTCGCCAGTGGACCCGGAGGTGAAATAGACGTAAGCGAGCTGATCGGGACGAACCTGTATGCCGAGGTCGCCGCCGGGGTGCCCCTCGGCCTCGATGTCCTCGAACAGAAGCTTCGTCACTGCAGGCATTCCCTCCAGTGCCTCATCGAGGGTGGTGGTGCTGCCGCCTTCGGTGACCACTACCCGGGCCCCGGCCCGCGTGAGCGTTCTGGCGATCCGGTCGGCCGGGAAGTGCGGCTCGATCGGCAGGTACGCGCCTCCGGCCTTGAGGATGCCGATCACCGCGGCCATCCACTCCAGGTCCCGTTCGGCAACAACCGCCACGATGTCCTCGGACTGCAGCCCCCGCGCGAGCAAGGCGCGGGCCAGCCGGTTGGCGCGGGCATTCAGCTCCGCGTACGACCACTCCCGCGAGTCCTGGACCGCCGCAATACGATCGGGATGCTGCCGGACACGCTCCTCGAACAACTCGTGGAAGCGCCGCTGGGGCCGGGGCCGCCCCGGCCCGGCCAGCTGCTCAAGCTGGAAGCACCGCTCCTCGGGGCCGACGAGGTCGACGTCGTCGGGGTCCGACCCTGGGTCGGCGACCAGATGCCGGACTGCGCTCAGGTGATAGCCGGCGATCCGGAGGGCTGCGTCCTCGTCGAGGACGTCGCGGCGGTAGTTCAGACGAAGCACCTCGCCGGTGGCTGCGTTCCCGACCGACATCCCGAGCACGATGCCCTCCGGCAGCCCGGTATCGTCATCCCGAAGGCTGCCGAACACCACCTCGTAGCCCGGGGCGGCCGCCTTGTGATTAGCCTGCCTGAAGCTAGCCTGCATGGGCCCGGACTGCTCCGTACGGGCCCGAATTTGGCGGTCGTTCGCATCAGAGACGAGGGCTCGCCAGGACCGGTGGGTCAGATCCAGGTTGCACTGCCAGGTCCCGAACGAATCCAGGCAGCCGGTGGTGATCTCCGTCTCACCGGACAGGGCCTGGAGCACTCTGGCGTGCGCCGCCAGCCAGATCGAGCCGGGAGCCACTTGCAGGCTCTGGGCCAGCGTCCGCACGGCCGTGCCCAGGTCCCCGGGAACCGGCAGTTCGACCTGCTCTTGGCCCGGTTGGGGATCCTGCGTCCACCTGGGGATCGTCGTCGGTGCGGCAGCGGGGAGGGAGTTCCCGCCGCCGGCCGAATCGAGCGATTCGCCGGCCGTGCGGCAGCTGAGCGCGGGGCTGGAGGTCATGACAGTGGCCTTTCCAGGACGTCGGGCAATGTGATGTCGGCTCCGGCCTCTTCGGCCGGGTTGCCACCCCACACGGTTCCCCGGGGGAGCGTCGTCCCCTTCATGACGAAGGAGTCGGTGGTGACGACGGCACCGTCTTCTGCGCTCACGCCGTAGTGGACAACGCAGCCGATGCCAAGCGTGACGCCGTCCCCAAGGATGCTGTGGTCGGTCTTGAACATTCCGTCCTCCTGGGAATGGCACTGCAATGCGGAGCCGGCGTTCAGGGTGCAGCGGGAGCCGATCGTCACCAGGACCCGGTCGGGGAACGCGCAGCCGTCATCGAAGACCCGGGACCCGATCTTCACACCGATCAGACGCCAGAGCAGCGGCTTGAACGGCGTCCCGTCGAGCATGTTCACGTACCGGCTCTGGATCTGCAGCTTCCAGTACCGCTCGTGCCACCAGAAGTAGGGGTTGTAGATCGAGCAGAGCTGGGGCGTAAGTCCCCGCCGCGCCACGATGCGCTCGATGCCAGCGGGAACGAGCAAGCCAACCACGAGCATTACGGCAAACGACGCACTCACGGCAAGGAAACCGAATTGGTCGGACAGCTCGAGGGCGGCGAACATGATGATCATGGCCAGCGAGATGTTCAGCCACCGCACCAGCATCAAGAGGGCCATTGTGCGCAGGTTGTGCCTGTTCTTGGCGGCCAGGTCCCGACGGAAGTGCGCACGGCTCCTGTGTTCCTCAGGGAGGGCGTCCCGGAAGACCGAGCGGGGGATCTCGAACGGCGGCGACCCGAGCAGGCCCACGTCATGGCGCACCGGTCCGTCGATGGGGACCGCCACCATGGTCGCGAGCAGGCAGTTGTCCCCGGTTCTTGCCCCGGCCGGGTAGAAAACGCCGTTGCCAAGGAAGTTGTGCTTGCCGATCGCCGCCCGGCTGACCTTGAACGACGTCGGCGAGTAGTCGGCGTTCATAAACGACACTGCGTCGGCGATCATCGTGCCGGTGCCGATCGAGGATAAGAAAGGATTGTCGTGCTTGAACACCGAACCCATGTTCGAGCCGGTCTGCTGGACTTTCCCGAGGTCGTACCCGATGGCCTGCAGGTAGTTCACAATGTACGAACTGTCGCCGAACAACCCGCCAAGCATGGCATTGTTGGTCAACCTCGTCACCGCCCGCGATGCCGCGTCACGCAGTCCGAACAGCGGATACACCGTGTCAGGCTTTAACGCGAGGTTGAGCAGCCGCGGCACGGTCGTCACCATGACCAACGCCGCGACCGTTCCACCGAAGACGGTCAGGCCGGCGAGGCCAACAGCGTGGGCGTAGAAGGACCAGTCAGTGAACGCCAGCGGCTGCGCCTCCAACAGCGCCGCCACGCGCGGAAACGCCAGCACGGCCAGGGCGATGGTTATGGTCAGCATGACCCGGCCCACCCCGACCGCACTCAAGAACTGGGTGAAGGCAAACCATCCCCGGCGCCAGGGCCGGTAGGGCGTGGCCTCAACCGTGCGGAAGTCCGCATCCGTGCGCCGGCCCGGCGTACCGTGCCAGCGCTCGTCCGCGGGCACAGCCTGGCCAGCGTACAAACTGGCCCGGTGGCCCAACTGCGACCCGTCTCCCATGGACGTGTTAATGTCCAGGATGCTGCCCTCGCCGACGAGCACGTCACGGCCCAGCGTCACCGCGCCGAACTGGATAACGCCGCCGTGGGCCCGGTAGCCGGTTGCGATCACGTCCTTGCGGATCACCGTCCCCTCCCCGATCGTGAGCAGGTCGGTGCAGACCGGCAGGCGCTTGGTCATGATCGTCACGTTGCGGCCCACTTTGGCACCCATGGCCCGCAGGTAGAAAGTTGTCAGCGGGGAACCGACCATCAGCGACAGCGGTGAAGTTCGCATCAGGGTCTTGACCAGCCAGAACCGGAAGTACTGCAGGCTCCAGATACGGATCTCCTGGGGCCGGAAGCGCCCGATAATAATCCACTTCGCGGCCACCGGCAGGATACTCAGCAGCACGAACGTCGCCCCGGCGTACGCGACCGACCGCAGGTAGATCTCCAACAGGCTCGTCTCGTGGCTCAACCAATGGTGGTTACCCGCCCCCGCTTCCGGGAATATGAACAGGTAACCCACCACCGCGAGCCAGCCAGCGAGGAGGCAGTAGCCAAGGTAGACGAGCACCTGCAGGGCGCCACAGGCGACGTACTCCCAGGTCCGCGCGTCCATCGGCGCCGGAACCTCCGGCACCGAAGCCGCGACCGGCGAGGGCTCCTGCAGCCGGTCGTGCTGCAGGGGGACCTGCAGAGCCGCGGCCAGGGCCGAGACGCTCGGATTGCCATAGACATCCTTCATCGACACCGCCGGCAGGTCCGGCTCCTTCCGCATCCGGGCGCAGAACCGCGCCATAACCAGCGAGTCCGCGCCCAGGTCCTGGAAGAAGTCAGCGTCCATCGGGACTTGCTGGATGCCGAGAACTCCGGACAGCACCCCGGCCAGCCGCTCCCGCACCTGCACCGAGGCCGGCGCCGTTTCCGCCGGTGCCAGGGCCGCGGCCAGCCCCGAGATCGTCGGGTTCTGATAGATGTCCTTGATCGACACCGCCGGCAAATCCGGCTGCTTACGCACCCGGGCGCAGAACCGCGCCATGACCAGCGAGTCCGCACCCAAGTCCTGGAAGAAATCAGCCTCCACCGGCACATGCTCAAGGTCCAGCACGCCGGACAGCACCTCCGCCAACCGTTCCTGCACCTGAACCGTCGCCGGCGCCTCTTCCGCCGGTGCCAGGGCAGCGGCCAGCGCCGAGATGGTGGGATTCTGGTAGATGTCCTTGATCGACACGGCGGGCAAATCCGGCTGCTTGCGCACGCGGGCGCAAAACTGCGCCATCACCAGTGAGTCCGCGCCTAATTCATAGAAGAAGTTGGCGTCCACGGGGACGTCGTCCTTCTTCACCACTGATGCGAGCACACCCGCCAGCCGGCGCTCCAAGGCAACCGCGGTACCCGTGGCCGGCGTGGCTGGAGAGCCATTCCCGGCCGGAGCCGCGGTTGTCTCAGGAATGGGGGGAATGACGGGAGATGCGGAACGCGGAGCGCCCTGTAGATTGTCGAGTCGCATTTTCACTGCAGGAAATTTCCGAGGGCGGCGACGTAATCGGCCACGGAGATGGGGCCTGAGCGCTGTGGCTCCGGCACCGGGCCGGAGAGCCGCCCATGGGTCCCTGCCAAATCGGCGGTTGCCAGCGCTTCGGCGCCGAAGTGCTCGTGCACCCAGTCAGGGTTGTAGATGGTGTCCAGGTAGGGACGGCCCATGTCCGGGGAGATGGCCACCGCCGTCAGGTCCTGGGCGTCGTGGTCGGCGAGCCAAGACATGGCGCCGTGGACCACGGTCCCGGTGGAACCACCGAGCGTGAAACCGGCAGCCGCGAGGCGGTGGCAGGCGCGCACCGTGTCCAGTTCTTCGACCATCACCACGTCATCGATGAAGGATTCGTCGAGCTGCGGCGGCCGCACGCCCATGCCGAGTCCCGGGATCAGGCGGGTGGCCGGCGGGCCGCCGAACGAGACCGATCCTGCGGCGTCGACGGCGACAATCCGGACGTCGGGCCGGTGTTCACGGAAGTACCGCGCGCAACCCATCAAGGTCCCCGTTGTCCCGGCTCCCACGAACAGCACGTCCAGTTCAGGGAACTGACTGGAGATCTCGGGGGCAGTCCAGCGGTAGTGCGCTCCCCAGTTGCCGGGATTGGTGTACTGGTTGAGCCAGATGTACCGCTCGTCGGACGCGCACAGGTCCTGCACGTGGTTGAGCCGCGCGCCGAGGAAGCCCCCGGTGGGATCCGGTTCGGTGACCAGGTCCACCTGCGCCCCGAGCGACTCCATGAATTGCCGGGTTGCCGGGTTGCAGCGCGGATCGATCACACACACGAAGCGGTATCCCTTGCTGGCGGCGATCATGCTGAGCGCGACGCCGAGGTTGCCCGATGAGGATTCCACGAGGATGGATCCGGGGCCGATCAGACCCTCCCGCTCGGCGCGCTCGACCATCTCCCGTGCGGGCTTGAGCTTGATTGAGCCGGCGAAATTGAAGCCCTCGATCTTCAGATAGAGGCGGCAGCCCAGCACCCCTTCCAGGTCGACGAACAGGCTCTGCTCGTTAAACAGGTGCGGGTCCTTGATAATCGGCATGTTCTCCCTCGTTCCCTGCCATGCGCTTGGTCAGGGTTGGGGGACTGTTCCTGCCAGCTTGTGCGTGAAGGGTGGCGGACATCTGCGTCCTGACCAGTTCACTTTTCAAGAAGAGCCGCACAGGGCGGCACGAACGGAACACTGCGGTCACCGCTATCTTCCCCAGCAGCGAATACCGGCTTCCCCACCGCAAATACTCCGAGATGCAGTTGAGGCTTCAAACCTGTGGTTCGACAGTAGGCAGGTTCCGTAGCCCGCCGCAACCATTTCGAGTACCTGTATCCAATCCCTTGTGAGTACCTACTTACTCGTACTCGCACCCCCCGCGCGAAGCCATACTCGACTCTTGTCAAAGACCTTCCAAACCCCTCTGAGCAAGCAGTAGCGTTCTCTCATGAACGCGTTCCGATCGACGCGCAGATATCGAATACCCATGGCAGGAACCATCATCGCTGCTGCCGCATTGCTGATGGCGGCATGTTCCTCGCCGGCCGGGAGGGTGCCGCTCGAGGCACCGCCGGCCGTGACAATCCCGGCACAGGAATCCCCGCCGCAACGGCAACCGGCCACCCCGCCGGTGCCCACGGCGGCGCCGGAAACCGTCAAGCCTGGTGCGGAAGCAAAGGCCACCCAGGTCCACGCAGCCTTTGCCAAGCGAAACCTGATGAAGCACCTCCAGGCACTGCAAAAAATTGCCGATGAGGCCGGCGGAAACCGTGCCTCGGGGACCCGCGGGTACGAAGCGTCCGCCCGTTATGTTGAGGAACAGCTGCGTGCGGCCGGGTACAAGCCGGTACGGCAGGTCTTCACCTATTGGGATGAGGACCGCGAGGCGGACACAGAGACCTTCAACATCCTCGCGGACACTGCAGGCAGCGCCGAACACACCATCGTGGTGGGCGGCCATCTCGACTCGGTGCGCCGCGGTCCAGGGATCAACGACAACGGCAGCGGCGTGGCCGCCATGATCGAGACCGCCCGCTGGATGGCCGAGACGGGCGTCCAGCCGAAGAACCGGGTGCGTTTTGCTTTCTGGGGCGCCGAAGAGGTGGACCTGCTGGGCTCCCAACACTACGTAGACTCGCTCAGCAACAAGGAAAACACTGAGACCATGCTGAACCTGAACCTGGATATGGTCGCATCGCCCAACGGCGGACGGTTCGTCCACGACGGTGACGGCTCAAGCTTCGGTGACGCCGCTCCGGCCGGCTCGGACGTAATCGAGCGCACCTTCCTGGACTATTTCGCGGAGAACGGATTGGCGACCGCGCCCGCGGAATTTGAAGAGGGCGACTCCGACTACGACGCATTTATGAAAGCCGGCATCCCCACGGGCGGCCTGTTCACCGGAGACGAAGACGAGAAGACGGCCCAACAGGTCGAGGAGTTCGGCGGCACTGAGAACGGCGAGCACGATCCGTGCTATCACAGGGCCTGCGACGACACTTCAAACATCGACCGGCAGTTGCTGCACGACATGGCGGGTGCCCTGGGCTACGTGACGGTTGCCTTCGCGATGCTGCCGCGCGCTGACTCAGAGTGATGGCCGGGGCTGCAGCTAACTACGAGGCGCCACGACAAGTGCCACTGCTGCAGTGAATGAAAGCGGCAGCCCCACCGAACCCGGATCCACAGCGTCCACCACCCAGCCAGGACGGCCGCCCGTTCCCGCCACGTGATCCGGCAGCAGGGGAACGGAACCGGCAACATCCACCAGGGCCGGATCGACGACGGCCAGCCCCCTGCCGATCGCCTTCAGTACTGCCTCCTTGCGGGTCCACAGGCGTGTCTGGAAACCCGCCCTCAGCGCCGGCTCTACCTTCTGCAGTTCTTCCTGTTCCCGCGCCGAAAGTGCAACCTGTCCAAATCCCTCAAAACCTGCGGCCCCGCCGCTCTCCAGGTCGACGCCGACCCCCAGCAGCCGCCCGTCCGTGGACGCGGCCAGCAGGCACCAGTCTTCCGCCCTGCTCAGGCTGGCCAGGACGGTCACCTTCCGTGAGCCAGCCTGATACCGCGGCATCCCATGCACATGGTCGTCCCTGGTGCACTCCCGGCAGACGTAATCGGCCTGCAGGTCCGTGGGATCCACTCCGGCGATCTCGGCGGCATGGCGCCGCAACGCGATGCGCCCGGCCAGGAACCTCTCCCGCCGCACCTGCGAAGTGAACGCCCCTGCCAGCCGCCGCTCGCCATCGTCCAGGAATTCGGTTTGGCGAAGGTCGACGCTGGACAGCCGGACGGCTGCCAGACGGATCGGCTGCACGGCTGGCTGGGCTGGCCTGTTCACACCGCCCCCGGAAGGGTTGCTGATTCTTGACGCGTCATTGGACTCAACAGCCTATACGCCAGCGGCATCCTGCGGGCGTGCAGCCTCCCCGGTACGCAGTAAGCTCGGATCCATGAGTGTAATCCGTCCCGCCACACCCGCCGATGTTCCCATAATCCTGCAGATGATCCACGAGCTGGCCGTATACGAAAAGGAGCCGGACGCGGTCCGGAACACGCCCGAGCTGCTCACCGAGGTCCTCTTCGGGAACAACCCGCGCGTTTACGCCCATATTGCCGAAAACGGGGACGGGCAGGTGCGCGGCTTCGCACTCTGGTTCCTCAACTACTCAACGTGGGAAGGCGTGCACGGGATCTACCTGGAGGACCTCTACGTCACCCCGGAAGCACGGGGCGAGGGCCACGGGAAGGCCTTGCTGCAGCACTTGGCCGCGACCGCCGTCGAACGCGGCTATGCGCGGGTCGAGTGGAGCGTACTGGACTGGAACGAACCGTCCATCAACTTCTACCGGAAGCTTGGAGCGTTCCCGATGGAGGAATGGTCCACGTTCCGGCTGACGGGAGCCGCGCTGGCCGAGTTCGGGAGCCGCACCGAAGTTGGTGTCCATGGCTGAGGCAGCGCTGGACGCCAGCGTGCAGAAGGGCGCCAGCTCGCAGAAGGGCCGTAGAGTGCAGAAGGGCGCCAGCTCGCAGAAGGACCCTGCCCATACCGTCCGGGCCCGGCACACGTTCCGTGGCATGCGCACGGTGGAGCACTGCTTCAGGGTGCCGCTGGACCATTTTGCGGACCAGGCCGCCGATGCCGCGGCTGAGACCATCACCGTCTTCGCCCGCGAGTACGTTTCCGCCGAGCACACCGAGGCTGAGGCCGCCGAGCTGCCGTGGCTCCTGTACCTGCAGGGTGGTCCGGGAGGCCGCGGCAACCGCTTCGCGTCGCTCGGGGGCTGGAGCAAGGCGGCCGCGAAGGATTTCCGTATCCTGATGCTGGACCAGCGCGGCACCGGCCTCTCCTCCCCCATTGACCGCAACACGCTGCCGCTGCGGGGAGACGCCCCCGCGCAGGCCAGCTACCTCAAGCACTTCCGGGCTGACTCGATCGTTGCCGACGCCGAACTCATCCGCCAGGCCCTCGGCGCGGAGCCATGGACCGTCTACGGGCAAAGCTACGGCGGCTTCTGCGCCCTGACCTACCTGTCATTCGCGCCCACCGGCCTGCGCGAAGTCCTGATCACCGGCGGGCTGGCCCCGTTGAAAGGTTCCCCGGACCGGGTCTACCGGGAGACATTCAGGCGGGTGGCTGCCCGCAACGCGGAGTACTTCGGCTGGTATCCCGAGGACCGCGAGGCCGTGAACCGCATCGTGGACCACCTCCGCAGCACCCCGGAGTACCTCCCGGACGGCTCCCCGCTGACGGTGGAGAGGTTCCAGATGGTGGGATCCTTCCTCGGCGGGAACACGCGGGTGGACAGCCTGCATAACCTGCTGGAGGACGCCTTTGTGGAGACGCCCTGCGGTGCGCGGCTCTCGGATCCGTTCCTGGAGCAGGTGCGCGCACACATCTCGCGTGCATCAAACCCCCTGTATGCGCTGATGCACGAGTCCATCTACGCCCAGGGCGCGGCCACCGGCTGGGCGGCCTGGCGTGTCCTTGAGGAGTTCCCGGAATTCGGCCCGGACGCTGCCGAGGTACTCCTGACCGGCGAAATGGTCTACCCCTGGTACTTCGACCAGGATCCGGCCCTCCGCCCGCTGGGAGAAGTGGCGGAACTGCTGGCGGCCGAGACCGGCTGGAAGCCGCTGTACGACACGGCGCAGCTGGCCGCCAATATCGTCCCGGCCGCGGCTGCCGTCTACCGCGACGACATCTATGTGGACCACGGGCTCTCCATGGAGACCGCCGCCGCCGTCCGCAAACTGAAGACGTGGGAAACCGGGGAGTTCCACCACGACGGGATCGCCGACGACGGCGAAGCCATTTTCAGCCGCCTCCTCGGCATGGTGCGCTCGGTCCGGTAGCCAGGCAACCAACAGCCCCGGCAACGGACAAAGCAACCCCGGCCACGTGGGGCGGCCGGGGTTGCTTTTCTTTGTGCTGTGGGGGCAGAGGAGGCCTAGTCGACGTCGCTCATGCTCTTCCGCGCGTCCTCCTCGAGGCGGGCGTCCAGCTTGGCCCCACACCCGCCGATGTTCCCATAATCCTGCAGATGATCCACGAGCTGGCCGTATACGAAAAGGAGCCGGACGCGGTCCGGAACACGCCCGAGCTGCTCACCGAGGTCCTCTTCGGGAACAACCCGCGCGTTTACGCCCATATTGCCGAAAACGGGGACGGGCAGGTGCGCGGCTTCGCACTCTGGTTCCTCAACTACTCAACGTGGGAAGGCGTGCACGGGATCTACCTGGAGGACCTCTACGTCACCCCGGAAGCACGGGGCGAGGGCCACGGGAAGGCCTTGCTGCAGCACTTGGCCGCGACCGCCGTCGAACGCGGCTATGCGCGGGTCGAGTGGAGCGTACTGGACTGGAACGAACCGTCCATCAACTTCTACCGGAAGCTTGGAGCGTTCCCGATGGAGGAATGGTCCACGTTCCGGCTGACGGGAGCCGCGCTGGCCGAGTTCGGGAGCCGCACCGAAGTTGGTGTCCATGGCTGAGGCAGCGCTGGACGCCAGTGTGCAGAAAGGCGCCAGCTCGCAGAAGGGCCATAGCTCACAGAAGGGCGCAAACTCGCAGAAGGACGCTGTACATACCGTCCGGGCCCGGCACACGTTCCGTGGCATGCGCACGGTGGAGCACTGCTTCAGGGTGCCGCTGGACCATTTTGCGGACCCGGCCGCCGATGCCGCGGCCGAGACCATCACCGTCTTCGCCCGCGAGTACGTTTCCGCCGAGCACACCGAGGCTGCGGCCGCCGAGCTGCCGTGGCTCTTGTACCTGCAGGGTGGTCCGGGAGGCCGCGGCAACCGCTTCGCGTCGCTCGGGGGCTGGAGCAAGGCCGCCGCGAAGGATTTCCGTATCCTGATGCTGGACCAGCGCGGCACCGGCCTCTCCTCCCCCATTGACCGCAACACGCTGCCGCTGCGGGGAGACGCCCCCGCGCAGGCCAGCTACCTCAAGCACTTCCGGGCTGACTCGATCGTTGCCGACGCCGAACTCATCCGCCAGGCCCTCGGCGCGGAGCCATGGACCGTCTACGGGCAAAGCTACGGCGGTTTCTGCGCCCTGACCTACCTGTCATTCGGGCCCACCGGCCTCCGGGAAGTCCTGATCACCGGCGGGCTGGCCCCGTTGAAAGGTTCCCCGGACCGGGTCTACCGGGAGACGTTCAGGCGGGTGGCTGCCCGTAATGCGGAGTACTTCGGCTGGTATCCCGAGGACCGCGAGGCGGTGAACCGCATCGTGAACCATCTCCGCAGCACCCCGGAGTACCTCCTGGACGGCTCCCCGCTGACGGTGGAGAGGTTCCAGATGCTGGGATCCTTCCTCGGCGGGAACACGCGGGTGGACAGCCTGCACAATCTGCTGGAGGACGCCTTCGTGGAGACGCCCTGCGGTCCGCGGCTCTCGGATCCGTTCCTGGAGCAGGTGCGCTCACAGGTCTCGCGCGCATCAAACCCCCTGTATGCGCTGATGCACGAGTCCATCTACGGCCAGGGTACGGCCACCGGTTGGGCGGCCTGGCGTGTCCTTGAAGAGTTCCCCGAGTTCAGCCCGGACGCTGCCGAGGTACTCCTGACCGGCGAAATGGTCTACCCCTGGTACTTCGACCAGGATCCGGCCCTCCGCCCCCTGGGGGAAGTGGCGGAACTGCTGGCGGCCGAGACCGGCTGGAAACCGCTGTACGACACGGCGCAACTGGCCGCCAATATCGTCCCGGCCGCGGCCGCCGTCTACCGCGACGACATCTATGTGGACCACGGGCTCTCCATGGAGACCGCCGCCGCCGTCCGCAAACTGAAGACGTGGGAAACCGGGGAGTTCCACCACGACGGGATCGCCGACGACGGCGAAGCTATTTTCAGCCGCCTCCTCGGCATGGTGCGCTCGGTCCGCTAAGCCGGGCAGTTAGCAAACCCAGCAGCGGACAAAGCAACCCCGGCCACATGCGCGGCCGGGGTTGCTTTTGTTCGTGCTGTGGGGGCAGAGGAGGCCTAGTCGACGTCGCTCATGCTCTTCCGCGCGTCCTCCTCGAGGCGGGCGTCCAGCTTGGCCTTCTGCGCGCCGGTGCTGACGAGGCTGGCGATCACGGCAATGATGATGGTGCCGATGATAACCGCGAGGGACACGAAGGTGGGGATCTCCGGGGCCCATTCAATGTGGTGCCCGCCGTTGATGAACGGCAGTTCGTTGACGTGCATGGCGTGCAGGATCAGCTTCACGCCGATGAAGGCCAGGATGATGGACAGTGCGTGCTTCAGGTAGACGAGGCGGTTCATCAGGCCGCCGAGCAGGAAGTACAGCTGCCGCAGGCCCATCAGGGCGAAGATGTTCGCCGTGAAGACAATGAAGGCGCTTTGCGTCAGGCCGAAGATGGCGGGGATGGAGTCGACGGCGAACAGCAGGTCGGTCATGCCGATGGTGATGAAGACGATGAGCATCGGGGTGAAGACCTTCTTGCCGTCCACCGTGGTGCGCAGCTTGCCGCCGTCGAACTTCTCGGACATCGGGATCACCTTGCGGAGCTTGGCGATGATGGCGTTCTCCGTGTCCTCTTCGTCTTCGCCTTCGTCCTGCGCCTGCTTCCACGCGGTCCAGAGGAGGAACGCACCGAAGATGTAGAAGACCCAGCTGAACTGTTCAATGACGATGGCGCCGAGCATGATGAAGATGCCGCGCAGGATCAGCGCGATGATGATGCCCACCATCAGCACTTCCTGCTGGTACTTACGGGGCACCGAGAAGCGCGCCATGATGATGATGAAAACGAACAGGTTGTCGATGCTAAGGCTGTACTCTGTCACCCAGCCGGCCACGAACTGGCCACCGTACTCGGGTCCCGTAAACGCGAACATGGCACCGGCAAACACCAGGGCCAGCGCCACATAAAAGGCCACCCAGAGGCCGGCTTCCTTCATGGAGGGCTCGTGCGGGCGGCGCACCACCAGAAGCAGGTCCATAAGGAGGATGATGCCGAGGACGACGAATGAGCCGACCTCGAACCAGACGGGAAGTTCCACAAAAACGCCTTTCGCAGGGTACAAAAAACCGGTGTAAGTCTCTCCGGCGAACCTGTGCACTTGGTGCTGATGTGGCTGCCCGCTACGCCCGGCAAGGCATCTGTGCCTTGCGTGTTGACGTCCGTAGCGCTTGGGATACTCCCCTACGTGACCACAACTTTACCCTAGAGCCGCGGGCGGCCGCGCCACGTGACGCGCCGGCCCCCTGCGGCCACCCCGGCAGCCGTCAGGCGTGCCCGGCCGACTGCATCTGGCGCAGTTCCTTCTTCAGCTCGGCAACCTCGTCACGGATCCGGGCGGCCACTTCGAACTGCAGTTCGGCGGCCGCGCCGTGCATCTGCTCCGTGAGCTGTTCGATCAGGCCCACCAGGTCCTCGGCGGGCGCCGCAGCGAGACCGTCGGCGCGTACGATGGCCGCACCCTTCTTGGCCCCCTTGCCGGACTTCGCGCCGGGCTTGGCCGCCGAGGTTATGCCGCGCTTGCCCTTGCCGTAGTCGAAGCTGCCCAACAGCGCATCGGTGTCTGCGTCCTCCCGGGCCAGCTGGTCCGTGATGTCGGCGATCTTCTTGCGCAGCGGCTGCGGGTCCACGCCGTTTTCGGTGTTGAAGGCCACCTGGATGGCGCGGCGGCGGTTGGTTTCCTCGATGGCCTGCGCCATGGAGTCAGTGATCTTGTCCGCGTACATGTGCACCTGCCCGGAGACGTTCCTGGCAGCACGGCCGATGGTCTGGATCAGCGACGTGGAGGAGCGCAGGAAGCCTTCCTTGTCGGCATCGAGGATGCTCACCAGGGACACCTCGGGCAGGTCCAGGCCCTCGCGGAGGAGGTTGATGCCCACCAGCACGTCGAAGGTGCCCAGCCGGAGTTCGCGGAGCAGTTCCACGCGCCGCAGGGTGTCCACGTCCGAGTGCAGGTACTCCACCTTGACGCCATGACCTACGAGGTAGTCCGTGAGGTCCTCGGCCATGCGCTTGGTCAGGGTGGTCACCAGGACGCGCTCGTCCCTTTCCACCCGCGTCCGGATCTCGCCCAGGAGGTCGTCGATCTGGCCCTTCGTGGGTTTGACGATGACCTCGGGGTCGACGAGGCCGGTGGGGCGGATGATCTGCTGGACGTAGCCGTCCGCCTTGCCGAGCTCGTACTTGCCCGGCGTGGCCGACAGGTACACGGTCTGGCCGACGCGCTCCAGGAACTCGTCCCATTTGAGCGGCCGGTTGTCCATGGCGGAGGGCAGCCGGAAGCCGTGGTCCACCAGGGTGCGCTTGCGCGACATGTCGCCCTCGTACATCGCCCCGATCTGGGGCACGGTGACGTGGGATTCGTCGATGACCAGCAGGAAGTCGTCCGGGAAGTAGTCAAGGAGGCAGTGCGGCGCGCTGCCCCCGGCGCGCCCGTCGATGTGCCGGGAGTAGTTCTCGATGCCGTTGCAAAAGCCCATCTGCTGCATCATTTCGAGGTCGTACGTGGTCCGCATCTTCAGCCGCTGGGCCTCCACGAGCTTGTTCTGCCCCTCAAGGACGCTGAGCCGTTCCGCGAGCTCGTCCTCGATGGCGGTGATGGCCCGGGACATGCGCTCCGGCCCGGCCACGTAGTGCGACGCCGGGAACACGTACATCTCCGTTTCCTCGCGGAGGACGTCCCCGGTGACCGGGTGCAGCGTGTAGATGTTTTCGACCTCGTCGCCAAAGAACTCGATCCGGAGGGCAAGTTCCTCGTACATGGGGATGATCTCCACGGTGTCGCCGCGGACCCGGAACGTTCCGCGGTGGAAGTCCATGTCGTTGCGGACGTACTGCATGGCGACGAACCTCCGCAGGAGATCGTCGCGGTTCATCTGCTGGCCCTGGCGCAGGGTGACCATGCCGGCGATGTACTCCTCGGGCGTGCCCAGGCCGTAGATGCAGGAGACGGTGGCCACCACGATCACGTCGCGCCTGGTCAGGAGGGCGTTGGTGGCGGAGTGCCGGAGGCGTTCCACTTCCTCGTTGATCGAGGAGTCCTTCTCGATGAAAGTGTCCGTCTGCGGGACGTACGCTTCGGGCTGGTAGTAGTCGTAGTAGGAGACGAAGTATTCCACCGCGTTGTTGGGCAGCAGCTCGCGGAACTCGTTGGCCAGCTGCGCGGCGAGGGTCTTGTTCTGGACCATCACCAGCGTGGGCCGCTGCACCTGTTCCACCAGCCAGGCCGTGGTGGCGCTCTTGCCGGTGCCGGTGGCGCCGAGCAGGACCACGTCCTTTTCTCCGTTTTTGATGCGTTCGGTGAGTTCGGCGATGGCCGTCGGCTGGTCACCGGCCGGCTTGAATTCGCTGATGACCTCGAACGGGGCAACGACGCGGTTGATCTCCTGCGCAAGACTCATGCATCTAATCTACCGCCGGGCACTGACAGGAACGCCTGATTCAGCTTTGGGCTGTACGGGCAACACCGGTGGAAACGTACGACGGCGGCTGCCAGCCGCTGCTTTCGGCCCACCGCTGCGCTCCGGGAGCGGCCACCTCGCGGAACCAGTCCTCTTTACCTTCCGCGTAGCCGGCGGTGGTGGCGTCGGAGGCATGCAGCGCGGCCACGCGGCGTTTCTTGGCGCCATACTCCCTGCGGGCGGCAGGGTCGGCGCGCAGCCAGTCGCGGAAGCACAGGGCAAACCACCAGCCCGGCGAGCCTGCCACCCGGACATGGAGGTTCACCGGACGTGCAGGATCGGCGTTGCCGTGCAGGCGCTTGGACCAGGCGGCGGGGTCGGGACGTCCGGGCAGCGGGCTGTCCACGAGGATGCCCGGCCAGCGGGGAAACCCCGCGGCACCAAGCAGGGGCGCAATGCGGTCTGCCGTGGCAAGATCAGCCACTGAGAGCTGCAGGTCGATGACGTCCTTGGCTTCGAGGCCGGGAACCGCCGTTGACCCGATGTGGTCCACGGCCAGGACGTCCCCCGGTGCGGCGGCCTTCAGCCGCTCAGCCAGGTTGGAAGCCTGGCGCGGCCAGTCGGAGTCAGGGGCGGCCAGGACGGCGGCACCGCTGCGGGCCGCCACCGTGCCCTGGCTGATGTTCCGCGCGAAGGGCAGCAGCCGTTCGTTCCACAGCCGGTCCACCGAGGCCAGCAGCTCCGCGCGGGTGCCCGAGTTGGTAAGAACCGCGTCCGCTGCGGCGAGCCGGTCCTGCCGGGATGCCTGGGCTGCGATCCGCGAACGGGCATCCGCTTCGGTCATGCCGCGGTGCTCGGTCATGCGCTGCAGCCGGACATCCTCCGGAGCGTCCACCACCAGCACAAGGTGGAAGTTCTTCTGCTGTCCGGTTTCCACCAGGAGGGGGATGTCCTGCACCACCAACGCGTCGGCCGGGGCAGCCGCAATCACCGCCGCGGCGCGTTCGCGCACCAGCGGATGGATGATGCCGTTGAGCTCCGCGCGCCGTTCCGGCTCCTGGAACACGATCGCCCCGAGGCGTGGCCGGTCGAGCCGCCCCGCAGCATCCAGAATCTCCGGGCCGAATGCGGCCACGACGGCGGCAAGGCCGGGAGTGCCTGGTTCCACGACTTCACGGGCGATCGCGTCGGCGTCGACGAGCACGGCCCCCAGCTCCTCAAGGCGTGTTGCCACCAGTGACTTCCCCGAGGCGATCCCGCCCGTCAACCCAATCTTCAGCACCCCCCAAGACTAATCCCCGCTGCCTCCCCAATCTCGCAAGCTCGATTGGGGCCCCTCGGCAGCGTGGGCCCATCCACCGCCCCCTAACCTCGCTCCGCTCGGCCAGGGAACCCGGCCGGCGTGGGCCCATGTCCTAGACTTGGGCGGTGCAACAGCAAGAGAGCAGGTCATCCGCGTACACCACTCTGGCTGCCGGTGACGGCTTCCGTCACGAGATCGAGATTAAGCGGTCCCGGTTCATCGCCGTGCTGCGGCGGGCGGACAGCGAAGAGGATGCCCGTGCCCTGGTGTCCGAGCTCCGACGCGAGTTTCACGACGCCCGGCACCACTGCTCTGCGTTCGTGCTCGGGCCGGACCGGGACGTCCAGCGTTCCAGCGACGACGGCGAACCCTCTGGCACCGCCGGAATCCCGATGCTGGAGGCCCTCCTGCGGAGGGAGACCGCGCCCGGGGTGACGGACCTCAGTGACGTAAGTGCCGTCGTCGTACGTTATTTCGGCGGGATCCTGCTCGGTGCCGGCGGGCTGGTGCGCGCCTACTCCGATTCTGTCTCGACGGCGCTGGAACTGGCTCCGCTGGTGCAGCGCCGCCGGCTGCGCATCTGCGCCGTACGCGTACCGCACGCCGCGGCCGGGCGCCTGGAAAACGACCTGCGCAGTGCAGGCTACGCGATGGCCGGGACCGGCTACGAGGCCCAGTCCACGGTCCTGCGGCTCGCCCTGCCGGATGCGCCGGACGACCTGGCCGCGGCAGCCGACCGGCTGGCCGCAATGACCGCCGGAAGCGCCGCCCTCCACCCCGAGGGCACGGAGTGGATCGACATCGCCCGCTGACCGGCAAGCTGGCAGGCCGAAGAAAATCATCAGCTTGCTTATGAGTTTCCGCTTTTCTAGGGTGGACCTGTAAGGCACCACAGGAAAAGGAGGACTCATGTCAGAGCACAACATCAACGGCAAGAGGGTCGCATTTCTGCTGACGGACGGCGTGGAGCAGGTGGAGCTGACCAGCCCCTGGGACGCCGTCAAGAACGCCGGCGGTGAACCCGTCCTGGTGGCCCCGAAGAGCGGCAAGCTGCAAGGCTTTAAGGGCGTCGAGAAGGGCGACACCTTCGACGTGGACCTGGTCCTGAAAGACGCCAACGCCTCGGACTTCCATGCCCTGGTCATTCCGGGCGGCGTGGTGAACGCCGACCACCTTCGGGTCGACAAGGATGCACAGGCGTTTGCGCGGAGCTTCTTCGAACAGCACAAGCCGGTGGCGGCCATCTGTCACGGCCCCTGGCTGCTCATTGACGCGGGCGTCGTCAAGGGCCGGAACCTCACGTCATACCACACGCTGGCCACGGACCTGCGGAACGCCGGGGCCAACTGGAGCGACCAGGAAGTGGTGGTGGACCAGGGCTTCGTGACCAGCCGGAAGCCCGACGACCTCCCCGCGTTTAACGACAAGGTGCTGGAGGAAATCGCCGAGGGCGAGCACGCCGGGCAGACGGCCTGACGCTACCCATCGCCAGCCGGCACCGCAGATTGCCGGATACCAAAAAAGGTGGCCGCCCCCTTTCGGGGACGGCCACCTTTTTACTGGCGTTCAGCCCTGCCGGTGTTCAGCCGGCGCGGACCAAAAGTACCTGGCAATTAGTTGCCGGTCAGCTTCTCGCGCAGGGCGGCAAGAGCCTCGTCCGAAGCAAGCGTGCCCGCACCGGAGTCGGTGGCAGCCGGCTCGGAGGAGTAGCTGGTGGCGCCGGAGTCGCTGTCGCCGGACGTTGCAGCTGCAGCGTCGTCGGCAGCGTGCTGGGCAACCTGCTTCTTGTGTGCTTCCCAGCGGGTCTGGGCGTCAGCGTACTGCTGCTCCCAGGCGGCGCGCTGTGCCTCGTAGCCCTCGAGCCATTCGTTGGACTCGGGGTCGAAGCCCTCGGGGTACTTGTAGTTGCCCTCTTCGTCGTACTCAGCGGCCATGCCGTACAGAGCGGGATCGAATTCGGTGCTGTCGGCGTCGACGCCCTCGTTAGCCTGCTTGAGGGAGAGGGAGATGCGGCGGCGCTCGAGGTCGATGTCGATGACCTTGACGAACAGTTCGTCGCCAACAGAGACAACCTGCTCAGCCAACTCAACGTGGCGGACGGCCAGTTCGGAGATGTGAACGAGGCCTTCGATGCCGTCTTCGACGCGGACGAACGCACCGAACGGAACGAGCTTGGTGACCTTACCCGGAACAACCTGGCCGAGGGCGTGGGTGCGGGCGAAGGTCTGCCACGGGTCTTCCTGCGTAGCCTTGAGGGACAGGGAGACACGCTCGCGGTCCAGATCCACTTCGAGGACCTCGACGGTGACTTCCTGGCCAACCTCGACAACCTCGGACGGGTGGTCGATGTGCTTCCAGGACAGCTCGGAAACGTGAACCAGGCCGTCTACGCCGCCCAGGTCCACGAAGGCACCGAAGTTGACGATGGAGGAAACGACGCCGGGACGGACCTGGCCCTTTTCCAGCTTGTTGAGGAAGGTGGAGCGGACCTCGGACTGGGTCTGCTCGAGCCAGGCACGGCGGGACAGCACAACGTTGTTGCGGTTCTTGTCCAGTTCGATGATCTTGGCTTCGATCTGCTGACCGATGTACGGAGCCAGGTCGCGCACGCGGCGCATCTCGACGAGGGATGCGGGCAGGAAGCCGCGCAGACCGATGTCGAGGATAAGACCACCCTTGACAACCTCGATGACGGTACCGGTAACAACACCGTCTTCTTCCTTGACCTTCTCGATGTCGCCCCAGGCGCGCTCGTACTGAGCACGCTTCTTGGAGAGGATCAGGCGGCCTTCTTTGTCTTCCTTGGTGAGCACCAGGGCCTCGACCTGATCGCCGACGGAGACAACTTCTCCGGGATCAACGTCGTGCTTGATGGAAAGCTCGCGGGAGGGGATGACACCTTCGGTCTTGTAACCGATGTCGAGCAGAACTTCGTCGCGGTCGACCTTGACGACGGTACCTTCGACGAGGTCCCCGTCGTTGAAGTACTTGATGGTGGCGTCGACTGCTGCGAGGAAGTCCTCAGCGGTACCGATGTCGTTAATGGCGACCTGCGGGGTACCGGGCTTCTCGGTGGAGGTGATGGTCATGTAGTAGGGGCTCCGTTGTGGATAGTTAGTCGGTCAGGCAAACCGCCGCGCCCGCGTTATGGAACGCAGGCGCAGTGCGGGCACTCCGCAAGGAAGTGCCTGGTCATCCTGATTTTTGTGGATTGAAGAAAATGCGGGCACGTAGTATCCGCCCGTTTATTCTAGCGGCCAGCGCCAACCAGGGTCAAAGCGCTAGAAATGTGTCAGGCAGTGCGGCGGGCGTTCGACGGCGAACATCCGGCGCGCCGTCAGCGCGGCCCCGGGAGTGTGCTCGGTGATCCGGCCGGCCGCTGCCAGCGTGACGGGGCAGACGGCGCCCAGGTAGATGGATCCGAGTTCGGCAACGTCCAGCGACAGGTCAGGCATGGTGCCCGGCGGTGCCTCCGTGACCCGGGCATCTCCCCCGCTGACGTTCAGGACGTACGTGCCGCCCGCGAACCCCAGGCCGTCAGCCACGTCCAGCAACAGAGTGCCGTCGGCGGAGAAACGCCGCGCAGCCAGGGCCCGGCCGGTGTCCAGGATCCGCAGCCAGAGCATGTCCCGCTGGTCTGCCGACTCAATGCACCGGGGATCCTCGAGCGCCCAGCCCAGGGGGTCATCCACCGGAGCCGACTCCCAGCTCACGCGCTCGGAGAGGTCGATGGCACCCAGGAACTGCCACAGCTCCAGGTATGCCGGGCCCGTGGCCGCCACGAGATCGACGAGTTCGATGGTGTACGGCCTGGCGTCCCAGCCGGCGAACTTGTAGGAGGCGTACCCGTCCACCCGGCCGGATGCGTCGTAGTGCAGGGCGCACCTGATGGCTTCATCCTCCTTACCGTCACGGCTGAAGGCCCCTGACACGGTGTGCCGGTAGGCCTCCTGCCGCACGATGGATCCCGGGGTAAGCCGGTGGACCTGGTCGAAGATGCCGGGCGCCAGGTCAAGGAGCACCTTGCGGTCGGCCATTTCCACGGTGCCGGTGGGCGCGTGGCGGATCCTGAACCTCGGCCCGGTGTCCACCTTGATGCTCCGCTCGAACGTGGCAACACCGAAGCCGAAGCGCCCGTAGATGGAACCTTCAGAGGCGTTGAGGGCGGCCAGCGCGAGGCCGGCGGCCTTGGCGGCGCCCAGGTCTTCGGTCATCATCCGGCGGAGGAGACCCTGCCGCCGGTGCGTTCCGCGGACCGTCACCGAGGTGACGAGCTGCGCTTCCAGCTGCCGCCCGTACCCGATGTTCAGGTCCTTGCGGAGCGTGGCGAAGGTGGCCACCGGCACGTCCGGCCCCAGGGAGTGGGGAGCCACCGGTGCCGCCTGGTAGACGCCGGTGAGTTCCCTGTTGTCTGTCCGGTACATGGCCAGGACCTTGTCCACGAACGTGTCGTTCCGGTTGCTGTCGTGGAAGCCGAAGCCCACCGCCTTGACCCATGTGCGGGCCAGGTCGGTGTCAGGGGAACCGTTGGCAGCCGTGCGGAAGCGCCTGGTCTCGTACCGGTCGGGCATCAGTGGCCTGCGTCGTACCAGCTGGTGCCGACGCCGATCTGGACTTCCAGCGGAACGCTGAGTTCCGCGGCGGCAGCCATCTGTTCCGTGACGAGCTTCTCGACGGCCTCCCGCTCGCCCTTGGCCACTTCCAGGACCAGTTCGTCGTGGACCTGCAGCAGCATGCGCGACTTGAGCCGCTGCGAGGCCAGCTCGGAATGCACGCCCAGCATGGCCCGCTTGATGATGTCGGCCGCCGATCCCTGGATGGGCGAGTTCAGGGCGATGCGTTCGGCGTTTTCCCGCAGCTGCCGGTTGGTGCTGGTGAGGTCCGGCAGGTAGCGGCGCCGGCCTTCGATCGTGGCGGTGTAGCCGTCAACGCGGGCCTGGTCCACCACGCCACGGAGGTAGTCGCGCACGGCACCGAAGCGGTCGAAGTAGTTCTTCATCAGCGTCCTGGCCTCATCGACCGAAATTTCCAGCTGCTTGGACAGCCCGAAGGACGTGAGCCCGTAGGCGAGGCCGTAGGACATGGCCTTGACCTTGGAGCGCATGGCGCTGGTCACCTCAGCCGGCGGCACATGGAAGATGGACGAACCCACGAAGCGGTGCAGGTCCTCGCCCTGCCGGTAGGCCTCGATCAGGCCGGCGTCGCCGGACAGATGGGCCATAATGCGCATTTCGATCTGTGAGTAGTCGGCGGACAGCAGGCACTCGTAGCCGTCGCTGACCACGAAGATGCCACGGACCCGGCGGCCTTCCTCGCTGCGGATGGGGATGTTCTGCAGGTTGGGGTTGTTCGACGAGATGCGTCCTGTCGCCGCCACGTTCTGCGCATACGTGGTGTGGATGCGCCCGTCCTCGGCCACGGACTTCTTGAGCGTTTCCACCATCTGCCGCAGCTTGGCCGATTCGCGGTGCGCCATGAGCTGGACCAGGAATTCATGCCCGGTCTTCTCCAGCAGGTTCTTCAGGGAGGCCGCGTCCGTGGTGTAACCGGACTTGATCTTCTTGGTCTTGGGCAGCTGGAGTTCCTCGAACAGGACGGTCTGCAGCTGCTTGGGCGAGCCCAGGTTCACCTCGTGGCCGATCGCGGCAAACGCGCGTTCCTGGGCGTCGTCGATCACCCGGGCAAGGTCCGCGAGCTGCTCGTCCATCAGCTCCATGGAGACGGCGATGCCGGCCTGTTCCATGTCGGCCAGGACGCGGCTTACGGGCAGTTCCAGCGTGGCCAGCAGCTCCTCGGCCTTGCGTTCCTGCAGTTCCGCTTCGAAGAACCGGCTCAGTTTATGGACGACGGCGGCCACCTGCACCAGGGCGCCGGACGCCGCGGCAGCGTCGTCGTCGAACTCCAGCTCCAGCTGGCCCGCCTTCGCGGCCTCCGCGGAGACATGGATGTTCAGGTGGTGCTGGGCCAGCTCCCCGAGTTCGTAGGTGCGGCGGTCAGGCTCAATGAGGTACGCGGAAATGGAGGTGTCGTCCACGACCCCTTCCAGGCCGAGGCCGCGGTTGGCCAGGGCCTTCAGGGCCGCTTTGTAGCCGTGCACGACCTTCGGGGACTCCCCGTCCCGGAGCCACTGCGCCAGCACGTTCTCGGCGTCGGCGTCCAGCCCCGTGAGGTTCACGTAGGCGGCAGCGTCGTCGCGGACGATGGCGACGGCTTCAGCATCTTCGCCGATCCGGCCGGCCAGCACGTCCACGGCGAGGGCCGACCGCTGCCCGGCACCTGCCTCGAAGAAGGCCCGCAGCGCGTCCGCATCCTGCAGCGTTGCGAAGTCCCGGCTTTCCAGGGTCTCGCGTTCGGCTTCGGGGACCTCACCGGCATACAGCTCGAAGAGCCGGGTGCGGATGGTCTTGAATTCGAGCTCATCGAAGAGCTCCTCGAGCGCCTGCTGGTCCGGCCGCGGATCGGCCAGCTGGTCGAGGGTCACCGGGAGGTCGAGGTCGGTGTGGAGCTGGTTCAGCTTGCGGTTGCGCTTGACGGCGTCCACGTTGGCGCGGAGAGCGTCGCCCACCTTCCCGCCGATGGCGTCGAGGTGTTCCAGCACGCCCTCGAGGCCGCCGTAGAGATTGATCCATTTGGCTGCCGTCTTGGGCCCGACGCCGGGAACGCCCGGCAGGTTGTCCGCTGTTTCGCCCACCAGGGCGGCGAGGTCCGAGTACCGGGAGGGGCTGACGAAGTACTTTTCCTCGACGGCGGCGGCGTCCATGCGCGGGATGTCGCTGACGCCCTTCCGCGGGTACAGCACGAAAACGTTGTCGGTGATGAGCTGGAAGGCGTCGCGGTCGCCCGAGACGAGCAGGACCTCGTAGCCGGCTTTTTCACCCATGGCCGCGAGGGTGGCCAGGATGTCGTCCGCCTCGTAGCCGGGCATCTTGATGGTCTTGATGCCCCAGGCGCCCATGACTTTGTCGATGAGGTCGATCTGGCCGCTCATTTCCCGGGGCGTTTCGTTGCGGCCGCCCTTGTACTCGCTGTATTCGGCTTTGCGGTGAGTGGTGTCATCCGAGACGTCGAAAGCGACCGCGACGTGGGTGGGCTTCTGTTCCTTGATCAGGTTGATGAGCATGGAGGTGAAGCCGTGGATCGCGTTGGTGTGCTGGCCCCGGGCGGTGGAGAACTTGTCCGCCGGGAGTGCGAAGAAGGCCCGGAAGGCCATGGAGTGCCCGTCCAGCACCAGAAGCCGGGGCTGCTCCGTCAGGGGAATGACGGGGGCATCGGTGGCCGACACCGAAGTGACGGCAGGATCGGTCACTGTGGTGCCCTGAAGGGTCTGGGTTGCGGACGGGATTGGGGCCGGTTTGGTTGTTTCACTCACAGGTGCCAGCCTAGTTGCCATGATGGACAATTTCACGCCCGGCCCGGCCGGTGAGGCCAGCCCCACACAGGCTGTCGAAGCACAGTTCAGGGAAGAATTGTTTGCCGCGGGCGTTCCGGAGCACCTCCACGACTGGCTTGCCGGGTACGGCATCGGCGCCCTGGTGGTGAAGATGGGCATCCGGTTCCTGGAGATGAGCCCGGAGCGGTGCGTGGCAACGATGCCGGTGGAGGGGAACACCCAGGTGGCGGGGATCCTGCACGGCGGGGCGCATGTGGTGCTGGCCGAAACGCTGGGATCGTTTGCCGCCGGGATGCATGCCGGCCCGGACCGCCAGGCGCTGGGCATCGAGGTCGGCGCCACGCACCACCGGGCCGTTGCCGCCGGCACGGTGACCGGAACCTGCACGGCCATCCACCTGGGCCGCACGCTGACCACTCACGAGATCGTGATGACCGACGAACAGGGACGGCGGCTGTCCACGGCGCGCATCACCAACCTCATCCGGGACATCGGCCGCTAGCGGCCGTCCGCGGGAAACCTAACGGCCGCCGCCCGGAACCCTAACGGCGGGGCCAGCGGTAGCGGAGCTCCACGATCCCCCGCCCCTGGGTACGTGCCTCCTGCAACTCGAGCGCCGGCGTCGGACCTTCTTCAAGGGGAAGCAGCCGCTTTCCGCCGCCAAGCACCACGGGGATGACGGAGACGATCAGCTCGTCGAGCAGGCCGGCAGCGGCGAACTCGGCGGCCAGCTCTCCGCCGCCCACCACCCAGATGTTCCTGCCGGCGGCGTCACGCCAGAGGTCGTCGATGAATTCGGTCACCTCGCCGCGCACAAAAGCGACGTCGGCCCCCGGCGGGGCGCTGAATTCGTGGTGGGTGAAGACCCAGCAGGGCGTCCCGGGGTAGGGCCAGTTTCCTGGCTCGTGGTCCATCAGCCACTGGTAGGTGGTCCCGCCCATGACGATGCAGCCGATGCCGGAGATGAAGGCGTCGTAGCTTTCCTTGCCGCCTTCGAAACCGTCGAACTGCAGCAGCCAGGCAAGGTCGTCGTCCGCGGTGGCGATGAAGCCGTCGAGGGAGGATGCAACGTAATACTGGACACTCGGCATGCGCCCAGCCTAGCCACTCCCGTTCCCTCTTCCCAGAGGGGAAGGCTAGCCGCTGAAGTACGGAATGATCAGGTAGAGACCGAACAGCACGGCGACGCCGCAGAGACCGAAACAGGCATAGGAGAGGTACTTCAGCCACGCCGGCGCGGCGGGCTGGCGGTCACCGGCAATGGCGGTCAACCGGACGCCCAGGGAATAGAGGACCACGACGGTCACGGCGGCAACCAGCGTGGCGCCGCCTACGGTGAGGAGTTCCAGCCACTTCATCGCTGCGTGCCCTTCGGGTTGTTGTTCTTTGCGCGCTCGGCGGCGCGTGCCCTGGCGAGGGCCTTCTTCTTGGCGAAGCGGACAGCCTGCCCGGCCTCTTCGACTTCCACGGCGTTGTGGTGGCCCACCTGGGACTTGCGGGACACCAGGAACATGTACAGCACTGCCCCGGTTCCGGCCACGGCCGCGATCACCACGCCGACGGTGCCGGTCTTGACCAGCAGTGCCGTCAGGGCGCCAACGATGCCCGCCGCCGGGAGGGTGAAGAGCCAGCCGACGATGATGCGGCCCACCATGGCCCAGCGGACGCTGGTGCCCCGGCGGCCCATTCCCGAACCGATGACGGAACCGGAGGCCACCTGCGTGGTGGAAAGGGCGAAGCCCAGGTGCGAGGAGGCCAGGATGGCGGAGGCGGTGCTCGACTCGGCCGCGAAGCCCTGCGCGGGCTTGACCTCGGTAAGGCCGGCGCCCATGGTCCTGATGATGCGCCAGCCGCCGGCGTAGGTGCCGATCGCGATGGCGAACGCGCAGGCCGCGATGACCCAGAACACCGGGCCTGATCCTGGCTCCTGCGTTCCGGCGGCGATCAGCACCAGGGTGATGATGCCCATGGTCTTCTGGGCGTCGTTGGTGCCGTGCGCCAGCGCCACGAGGCTGGAGGTGAAGATCTGGCCGGTCCGGAAGCCGCCGCGTTTCTGCGTCAGCTTGCTGCCCGTCTCCGGATCGTGCCGGGCGGTGAGGGCGTAGGCGATGCGGGTGCAGACGTAGGCAACGATGCCGGCAATGAGGGGCGCGAAGATGGCCGGCAGGATGACCTTCTGCAGCAGCGTCTCAAGGTTGATGGTGTGGAACCCGATGCCCGCGATCGCCGCTCCGATGAGTCCGCCGAAGAGTGCATGCGACGAACTGGACGGCAGGCCCTTGAGCCAGGTGATCATGTTCCACAGGATGGCGCCCATGAGGCCGGCGAAAATAATGTCCGGGGTGATTTGTACCCCGCCGTCCCCCTCGCGGATGATGCCGCCCGAGACCGTCTTGGCCACTTCCGTGGACAGGAATGCGCCTATCAGGTTCAGGACTGCCGCGAGTGCAACCGCAGTCTTGGGCTTGATGGCACCGGTGGCAATGGGCGTGGCCATCGCATTCGCGGTGTCATGGAAACCGTTCGTGAAGTCGAAAAATAATGCCAGCGCAATGACCAGCGCCACCATGAAGGTGATGTCCACCTGTTGCCCAATCTGCAGAGTCTACGTTCAGCAGTTCCACTTCCCCTGCCCGCACTGCACAGCATAGTTCACCCAGTGTTAAAGAAGAGTTCGTTGGGCGGGAGTTGCAAAGCTGCGGAGCGGGCTTGAAACCCTATCGATCGTACGCGCCCTGCAGGCGAGGTCAAACCTGCGGACCGAGGCGGCGGTCACACCTGCCGTTCCGCGTGTCCGGCGAAAGCACGGATGGTTTCCAGCTCGCCCGGTGAGACGCCGGTCCGGGGATCCGGCGAGACCAGCAGGGCACGGCGGCCAAGGATCCGCGCCCAGGCCTGCGCCCGCCCCTCGAAGGCCAGCTGGTCGTCCACCCAGATAATGCGCTCCGGCGTGTTGCTGCCCACATCCGCCTGGATGGCATCCAGCTTCCACCAGTCGGCGCCGCCTCCTGCCCCTTCGGCGGTCAGCACAGGCCACGACCCGCCCTCCAGTCCCGTGACCGGGCAGAGTACCGCGGGGGCCAGTTCCTCCCAGCTGGTGAGCCAGACGCAGCGGAGCCCGGGCCGCAACGAGAGCCGGTTCAGTGCCGCCACCAGCTCCGCCGCGTAGGCCACTTCCAGCATCCCGGCATAGGCGTAGTGCCACGGCGAGCCCCACGGACTGGTGCCCGTGGGGCCAAACGGGCACACCACCCCGTCGACGTCGAGGTACAGGGTGACTGTATGTTCCACAGCGTTCCTCCAGCGCCAACGCTACGGACAGCGTGCCTGAGGGGGCCAAGGGATCCCGCTAGGCAGGGACCCCCACCCGGGCCGGGGGCAGCGACGCGGAAGGAACGCCGTCGCCGTCCTGGCCGTACAGCCAGTCGTTGTACTGGTAGTCGCCGTCCTTCCGGCTCCTGAAGAGCAGGTTCCGTAGGGTGCGGGCCAGCCCCGAGACGTGCCAGGATTCGCCCCAGACGCGCGCCGTCCGCTGCACGCGGGCAGTGCGCGCGGCGCGTGCGGAGTTGAAGTTCCTGATGGCGGCGTCCCAGCCGGCAGGATCGGTGCCCTCCTCCGTGAAGACGGTCCCGAGGCTGGCCTCCTGCAGCACCGCAGCGTCCTCGAGGGCCTGGCAGGCGCCCTGCGCGAGGTACTGGAGCATCGGGTGCGCGGCGTCGCCCATCAGGACCATCCTGCCGGCCACCCAGTTTTCGATGGGGTCGCGGTCGTACATGGGCCAGCGGATTCCAGTGGCGAGGTTTTTCAGGGCCTCCCTGACGGCCGGCACACAATCCCTGTACGCGGCCTCGAGCTCGTCCACTCCGCCGTACTGCTCCTCGCCGCGCTCGAAGGAGGCGGACTTGAAGACGGCAACGGTGTTGAGCAGCTCCCCCTTCCGCAGCGGGTACTGCACGAGGTGGCAGTCCGGGCCCAGGTAGACAATCACGTCCTCGAGGTCACCCTGGGGCGTGGCCGCCGTGATGGGAACAGTTCCGCGGTAGGCAACGTACGACGACGACACCGGGCCGTCCTGCGCCACCTCGCTCCGGAGGACCGACTTGAGTCCGTCGGCCCCGAGGACGACATCGGCCTCGTAGGTGGACGCGTCCGATGCCCGCGCGGTTGCCCGGCCGTCCACGGTCCTGACAGCCTCGACCGTGACGTCGTTGACAAGCCGGACGCCGGCGTCCCGGCAGGCGTCGAGCAGGATGCGGTGCAGGTCGCTGCGGTGAATGACCACATAGGGGGCGCCGTACCGTTCCTCGAAGCTGCCGCCCAGGGACTGCCGGGTGAGCTCCTCGCCCGTCACGGCGTCCCGGAAGACAAGATGCCTGGGCCGGACTCCGATCTCAAGCGCCTTCTCGAGCAGGCCCCAGCGCTTGAGCACGCGGGAGGCATTGGGTGCCATCTGCAGCCCAGCCCCAACTTCGCCGAACTCCGGCGCCCGCTCCAGCAGCGTGACCTCGGCACCGTTCTCGCGGAGGGCAAGGGCGCCGGCCAGGCCGGCCATGCCGCCGCCGATCACCAGGACATCGGTGGACGGTTTCGGGTTAGACATTATTAACTCCTACAGGGGTTGAAGTTGTGCGGATGGTTTTTGCGCCGACGGCCAGGAGCAGGAGGGCTGCAGCCGCGGCGGCCCCGGCGAATGCCAGGAAGTTGGAGTTGACGCCCAGCCCGGCTGCCAGCAACAGGCCGCCGGCCTGGGGTGCGGCCACCGCGCCGATCCGGCCCACGCCGAGGGCCCAGCCAAGGGCGGTCCCCCGCAGGTGGGCAGGGTAGTGGCTGGCGACGGCGGCGATCACCAGGCACTGCGTCCCGTGCGTTCCGACGCCGGCCAGCACCAGCATCAGGTACACCACGGTGACCGGGGGTCCGGTTACGAGCACCAGGAGCGCGAGGGCGGCGACGGTGGCCGCGGCAACCGCCGTCGGGACAGGGCCGAAGCGGGTCCCGGCCCAGGCCGTGGCCACGGACCCGACGACGGCCCCAAGATTCAGTGCCAGTGCGAACGTCAGCGCCGAACCGAGGTTGTAGCCGGCCAGCTGCATCAGGTTGGGCAGCCAGGTGCCCAGCCCGTACCAGGCAAAGAGGGTCACGAGGGTGGCCACCGCATAAAGCACGCTCACGCCCAGGTAGGGTGCCCGGAGCAGCGAACCGAAACCTGCGCGCCCGCTTTCCGGCGCTGCGGGTCCGGTGCGTGTACCGGCCGGCGGCAGGGTCTCCGGCAGGTAGCGCAGCCCCAGCGGAATCACCACTGCCAGCGCCAGCACCGCGACGAGGAACATGACGGGCCAGCCGAAGGCCGGGATCAGCGGTATGCCAACCAGCGCGGCCAGTGACCCGCCAATCGGCACGCCGGACATCATCAGGGTGGCGATGGTGGACCGCCACTTGGCGGGCACGAGTTCGGCCACCAGGGCGTTGGCCGAGGGCACCAGTCCGCCGAGGCCGATGCCGGCCAGCAGCCGCAGGGCACCGAAGACGTAGGCATTCGGGGCAAAGGCGCACAAGATGGTGAAGACCGAAAACAGCACGGAGCAGCCGAGGATGGTCCGGCGGCGGCCCCAGGTGTCGGCCATCCGGCCCGCGAAGACGGCGCCGATCATCATGCCGGCGAAGGCCATGGATCCGACCGTTCCGGCGGTGGCCTTCGTCAGGCCCCAGCCGGTGTCGCTGATAAGGGCGGACTGGACGGTCCCGTAGACGATGAGGTCGTAGCCGTCGAAGACCACCAGCAGCCAGCAGACGAGCACGGCCATGGCGGACTTCCTGGAAAACTTGGGCGGCGGTGCCGCGGACGCTGTTCCGGGCGTGGACCGCTCCGGCGCTGCAGCGGAAGGTGTGTGATTCATGCCACCAACTTTCACTGGTGACGCGGTGGGCTTCCAATAGAATTCTGTCATGCAGAACTTGCCGCTCCGGAAGAAGCCCACGTACTCCATCGAGGCGGTGGACAATGCGCTGCAGCTGCTGCAGCTGTTGCGGGACGGCGGCAGCCTGCGGCTCAAGGACGCGGCGGACGAGCTGGGGGTCGCCCCGTCCACCGCCCACCGGCTGCTGGCCATGCTGGTGTATCGGGGCTTCGCGGTGCAGGACGAAACCCGCCGCTACGTTCCGGGGCCGGCGATGGGGGCGGGTCCGGCCGGCGTTCCGTGGACCCGCCTGCTGCGGAATGTGGCCCGGCCGCACATGGAACTGCTGAGTTCGCGCCTCAATGAGACCGTGAACCTCATGATCCGGGTGGGCACCAAGGTCCGGTTCCTGGAGACTGTGGAGGGCACCAGCACCCTGCGCGTCGGCGACAGGCAGGGCACCGTGCTGCCGGCGAACAAGGCGTCGGGCGGCAAGGCGATGCTGGCCGAGCTGGAGCCTGCGATGGTTGAGCAGCTGTTCCGGAGCCAGAACGCGGAGATCGGCGGCGACAGCATTCCCGACGCCGAGTACCCGGCCTTCCTGCGGGAACTGGAATCGGTCCGCAGCAATGGCTTCGCCGCCAACTTCGAGGGAACAGAGGAAGGCATCAGTGCGCTGGGCATGGCCCTGCACAACGGGAAGGGTGAGGTGGTGGGTGCCATCAGCGTGGCCACGCCGGTCACCAGGTTCCGTGCGGTGTTCGACGCCGGACTGGTGCAGGCAATGGTCGAAATGCGCCGGCAGCTGGAGATCGACATCGCCGCCAACCCCGCGGAGCCAACTGGCGCAGGTCACCCAAGTAGCTCGCAGTTGTAGTCGTTTTGGGCCCTCATAACGACTACAACTGCGAGCTAGTTGGGCCAGCAACTTCTGGAGAGCAGAATAGTCTGGGGATGGCAGCGGCGCTATCCCTAATCTCGGTTCTACGCCAGACGCACCAGAACCCGAGGAGGCCGCCGTGTCCATCAGCGCCGAGACCACGACCCACGCATCAGTTGCCGCCGCCCATGCGGCCCCGGAGCCCACGCCCGAGGAGGCCGCGCAGCTGGAGCAGCTGTACCGGGACTTCAACAGGGAGAACCTCATCCCGCTGTGGACGGAGATCGGTGACCTCATGCCGATGGTTCCCTCGCCGAAGGCGGTGCCGCATGTGTGGCGCTGGAACGACCTCTACCCCCTGGCTGCCCGCGCCGGGGATCTGGTTCCCGTGGGGCGGGGCGGCGAGCGGCGGGCCATAGCCCTCGCCAACCCGGGGCTGGGTGGCACGCCCTATGCGACGCCGACGCTGTGGGCGGCCATCCAGTACCTGGGCGCCCGCGAGACCGCGCCGGAGCACCGGCACTCGCAGAACGCGTTCCGGTTCGTCGTCGAGGGTGAAGGGGTCTGGACCGTGGTGAACGGCGACCCGGTGGCCATGCGCCGGGGAGACTTCCTGCTGACGCCGGGCTGGAATTTCCACGGCCACCACAACGACACCGACCAGCCGATGGCCTGGATCGACGGCCTGGACATCCCCTTCGTGCACTACGCCGACGCCGGGTTCTTCGAGTTCGGCACGGAGCGCGTCACCGACGAGGCCACCCCGGACATCTCCCGCTCCGAACGGCTCTGGGCCCATCCCGGTCTCCGCCCGCTCTCCGGCCTGGAGAACACCACCAACTCCCCCATCGCCGCGTACCGCTGGGAGCACACCGACAGGGCGCTGCGCGAGCAGCTGCTGCTGGAGGACGAGGGCCACCCGGCCACGGTCAGCCAGGGCCATGCCGCCATCCGCTACTCCAACCCGACCACCGGCGGCGATGTCATGCCTACCATCCGCGCCGAGTTCCACCGGCTCCGCGCCGGCGCCGCGACCCAGGGCCTCCGGGAGGTGGGTTCCAGCGTGTGGCAGGTCTTTGAGGGCACCGGCAGCGTGGTGCTTAACGGCGAACGCAGGGAGCTCGCCAAGGGCGACCTGTTCGTCGTCCCATCGTGGCAGGAATGGTCCCTCGAAGCCGAAAGCGAATTTGACCTGTTCCGATTCAGCGACGCCCCCATCTTTGAACGGCTGAACTTCAACCGCACCTACACCGAAGGACGCACGAACGCATGAGACTCCTCACCCTCCGAATTCCCGCTGAGGGAAAAACAGTTACCAAGGCCGTCCGCCAGGACGGCGATACCCTCACCGAGATTCCCGGCTTCGCCGACGTCGGCGAACTGCTCCGCAGCGAAAACTGGGAAGCCACAGCTAAAGCGGCCAACGGCGGAACGCACGCGCTCGACGACGCGGACCTTGCCGCCGTCGTGCCTTTCCCTGGGAAAATCATCTGCGTGGGCCACAACTACCGGAACCACATCAAGGAGATGGGCCGCGAGGTTCCGGACCACCCCACCCTGTTCGCCAAGTACCAGGAATCCCTGATCGGGCCCAACGACGACCTGGCGCTGCCGCAGGAATCGGACACCGTGGACTGGGAGGCCGAGCTCGCCGTCGTCATCGGTAAAAAGGGCCGCCGGATCAGCGAGGCGGACGCCGCGGACCACATCGCGGGGTATTCCGTGCTCAACGACATCAGCATGCGCGACTACCAGTTCCGAACGGTGCAGTGGCTGCAGGGCAAAACCTGGGAAAACTCCACCCCCTTCGGCCCCGCCCTGGTCACAAAGGACGAGTTCACCGTTGGGCCGCTGATGACCTCGGCCGTGGACGGCGAAATCCAGCAGCAGACCCCCACCGGCGACCTGGTGTTCACACCCGAATACCTGGTCTCCTACATCTCGACGATCATCACGCTGAACCCCGGCGACGTGATCGCCACCGGCACCCCCGGCGGTGTGGGCCACGCCCAGGACCCCAAGCGCTACCTGCAGGAAGGCCAGGTCCTGGTGACCACCATCGAGGGCCTGGGCCAGCTGACCAACCGCGTGGTCAAGGAAGCCTGATGGTCGCCCGGCACGACCTCGCCACCGACCCGGGCCTGCAGGAGGAGCTCCTGCAGGCCCGGCGGGGCACCGCGTTCTTCGCCCGGAAGCTCAACGAGCTCACCGATGAGGAGCTCGACGGCGGCTCCCTCCTTCCGGGCTGGACGCGCCGCCACGTCGTGGCGCACGTCGGCTACAACGCCAGGGCCATCGCGCGGCTGGTCGAGTGGGCTGCCACCGGTGTGGAAACGCCCATGTACCCGTCCGTCGAGGTGCGGAACCACGAGATCTCGTTCGGGGCGACGCTGTCACCGATCGCACTGCGGAACCTCTTTGACCACTCGGCCGTGCACCTCAGCGTCGAATGGCGCGATCTGCCGGACCGGGACTGGTCCAACGAGGTGAAGACCGTCCAGAGCCGCACCGTCCCGGCGTCCGAAACCGTGTGGATGCGCACCCGCGAAGTCTGGATCCACGCCGTCGACCTCGGCAACGGGGCAACCTTCGCCGACATCCCGGAGGCCGTCCTGGCACGGCTGCTCCGCGACATCACCGGCGCCTGGCACGCCCGCGGCACCGATGCCGGGCTGGTTGTCCGGGTGACGGGCATGGACGGGGCGTTCGGCGACATCAATGCCCCTAATCCGACGATCATCTCCGGACCCCTGCCCGCCGTCGTCGAATGGGCGGCAGGCCGTGGCACCGACGGCGTCACCGCCAGCGGACGGGGCGCCACGGGTGAGGTTCCCGCCGCCCCGAAGTGGATCTGAGGGCACCCAAATGCCCGGGGTAGACTGTGCCCGTCAGCGCGGGAACCGAACCGACGGAAGGCACACGAATGGGCATGGCCGAGACAAGCGGGACGATATCGGATGACGAGCTGGGTCTCCTCCAGCGCTATTGGAGCGCAGCGAACTACCTGACGGTGGCGCAGATCTACCTCCAGGAAAATCCGCTGCTCAGGGAGCCGCTGAAGCCGGAGCACATCAAACCGAGGCTGCTGGGGCACTGGGGTACCGGCCCCGGGCTGTCCCTGATCTACGCCCACCTGAACCGGCTGATCAGGAATACGTCCGCCGAGGTGCTGTTCATCGCCGGACCCGGCCACGGCGGCCCCTCGGTGGTGGCGAACGTCTATCTCGAAGGCACCTACTCGGAGATCTATCCGGACATCAGCCGCGACGCCGAAGGTCTGCGGAAGCTGGCGCGGCAGTTCTCGACGCCGGGCGGCGTGGGCAGCCATGTTGGCCCCGCCACCCCCGGTTCCATCCACGAGGGCGGGGAGCTGGGCTATTCGCTGATGCACGCCACCGGAGCCGTGATGGACAACCCGGACCTCATCGCCGCCTGCGTGGTGGGTGACGGCGAAGCCGAGACCGGCCCGCTCGCTGCCTCCTGGACGGCACCGTTCTTCCTCAACCCGGCACGGGATGGCGCCGTCCTGCCCATCCTGCACCTCAACGGGGCAAAGATTTCCGGGCCCACCGTCCTGGGACGCCGGCAGGACGAGGACGTCGAGGCACTGTTCCGCGCCAACGGCTGGGACCCTGTAACCGTCTCCGGCGACCAGCCCGAGAAGGTCCACCACGCCCTGGCCGCCGCCCTCGACGATGCGTATGCCAGCATCCGGAACATACAGCAGGGTGCCCGGGGTGCCGGTTCCAGTGCCGACGCTGGCTCTGGCGGTGGCTCTGGCGGTAAACGGACGAGGGCGGCCCGCTGGCCGGCGATCATCCTCCGCACGCCCAAGGGCTGGACCGGCCCGGAAAGCGTGGATGGCAGCCCGGTGGAGGGAACGTTCCGTTCGCACCAGGTTCCGCTGTCCGGGGTCCGGGACAACCCGGAGCACCTGGCGCTGCTGGAGCAGTGGATGCGCTCGTACCAGCCTGAAACACTGTTCGACGGCGACGGCCGGCTTCTGCCCGAACTTGCGGCACTGGCGCCGGAAGGCAAGCTCCGGATGGGGGCGGCGCCCTGGGCCAACGGCCAGCCGTCTGTCCCATTGGAGATTCCCGACCTCGCGCAGTACGCGGTGGACCCCGGCCAGCCTGGCTCCACCAGCATCGAAACCACGAAGCCCCTGGGCGAGCTGTTCCGCGACCTCTACACCGGCACGGAGGACAATCCCCGGTTCAGGCTGTTCTGCCCGGACGAGACCAACAGCAACAGGCTGGGCGCCGTGTTCGAGGCCACCGACCGTTGCCTCCTGCTGCCGGGAAGTGACGGCGACGACCACATTTCGGCGGACGGCCGCGTCATGGAGGTGCTCTCGGAGCATCTGTGCCAGGGCTGGCTGGAAGGCTACCTGCTCACCGGCCGGCACGGGTTTTTCGCCAGCTATGAAGCGTTCGCCATGGTCAGCGCCTCGATGACCGTCCAGCACGCCAAGTGGCTGCAGCATGCCCGTGAACTGGAATGGCGCTCGCCCGTTCCAAGCCTGAACATCCTGCTGACCTCCACCTGCTGGCGCAACGACCACAACGGCTTCAGCCACCAGGGCCCTGGCCTGATCGACACCGTGCTGTCCCTGTCCGGTGAGGTGACCCGGATCTACCTGCCGCCGGACACCAACACGCTCCTGGCCGCCGCAGCACACAGCCTCCAGAGCACCGACTACGTGAACCTCGTCGTCGTCGACAAGCAGTCCCACCCGCAGTACCTCACGCTCGAGGAGGCCCGCGCGCACGCCGAGGCCGGGGCCTCCCGCTGGGAGTGGGCCGGCAACGAGGACGGCAACAGCAGTACCGAGCCGGACGTCGTGATCGCCTGCGCCGGGGACATTCCCACCGAGGAGGCACTGGCGGCCGCCTGGCTGCTGCAGCGCCACGTCCCCGACGCCACGGTGCGCGTGGTGAACGTCATGGATGCCATGGTGCTTCCGCCGCAGGACGTGCACCCGCACGGGCTCGACGACTGGACGTTCAGTTCGCTGTTCACGGACACGTGTGAAGTGGTGGTGGCATGGCACGGCTACGCCCGCTCCTTCCACCAGCTCCTGCACGGCCGGCCCAACCCGGACCGGTTCCACGTCCGCGGCTACAGCCAGCAGGGAACCACCACCACGCCGTTCGACATGGTGGTGGTCAACCGCATGAGCCGCTACCACCTCGCGCTGGAGGCGCTCCGCCGGATGCCGCGGCAGTTTGACGGCGCGGAGGCGCTGGCCGAGCACTGCCACCGGCAACTGGATGCCCACGCCGGGTACATCCGGGAGCATTTCGAGGACCTGCCCGAAATCCGCGAGTGGGTCTGGTCCCCGCCGCGCTCGTAACCCGGGACGGTTAGGGAGCAGTAGCTGCCGAGGCTCCATTGACGTTTACGAGCCAGGCGATGCCGAATTTGTCGGTGCACATGCCGAAGATGTCGCCCCACGGTGCCTTGTCCATCGGGACGGTGACGGTGCCGCCGTCGCCGGACAGTTTGTCGTAGTAGCCGCGCAGTTCGGCCTCGTCGTCGCCGCTGAGCGACACGGAGATGTTGTTTCCCGGCGAGTAGTCCATGGAGTTGGGGGTGTCGGCCCCCATGAGCACGAGCCCCTTCTCCGTGGTCAGCATCCCGTGCATGATCTTGTCGGTTTCGGCCGGATCGTCACTGGCGTGGAAATCTCCGAACGTGCTGAGCGCCAGGTCGCCGCCGAAGACGGACTGGTAGAAGGTCAGGGCGTCGCGGGCGTTGTCACGGAAGCTGATGTACGGGTTGAGCAGGGTGGACACGGTAGGTTCTCCTTCGGCTGTACGTGTGGCGCCCGGTGTGTGGCGCCCGGCATTAGACATGTTGCCCGAATCCGGCTGCCCTTCATAGGGGTTCACGGAAGTTCATACGACGTTCATAACCGCAGGTCAGGGCTCATAAGAGTAGGTCAGGGCCGGAACCGGTATCCGATTCCGGCCTCGGTCAGCAGATGGCGCGGGTTGCCCGTGTCCGCTTCCAGTTTGCGCCGGAGCTGGGCGATGTACACGCGCAGGTAGTTGGCTTCCTTCTCGTAGGCCGGCCCCCACACACTGGCCAGGATCTCCTGCTGCGTGATCAGCTTCCCCGGATTCCGCACCAGCAGCTCCAGGATGCTCCACTCGGTGGGCGTTAGCCGGACCGGCTCCCCGTTCCGGGTGACCATCCGCCGGCCCAGGTCCACACTGAACTCCGGGGTGTCCACCGTGGACTGGTCGGGAGCTTCCGGTGCGCGGCGCAGGAGTGCGCGCAGCCGGGCCAGGAGTTCTTCCAGCCCGAACGGCTTGGTGATGTAGTCGTCGGCTCCGGCGTCGAGGGCGTCCACCTTGTCCGACGAACCGTGCCGGGCTGAGAGGACCAGGACGGGGGCTGCGCTCCAGCGGCGGAGCTCCCGGAGGACCGCGGCGCCGTCCATGTCCGGCAGTCCAAGGTCCAGGACAACGAGCTGGGGCGGGTTGCGGGAGGCGGCGAGCAGCGCTTCCTCGCCGTCCGCGGCGGTCTCCACCGTGTAGCCGTGCGCCTGCAGCGTGATCCGCAGGGCCTTCAGCAGGTGCTGGTCGTCGTCGACCACGAGGACACTGCTCACTGGGCCGCCTCCTGCTGGGAAGAGGATGGTGAAGCGCCGTGCCGCGATGAATCGGGCCCCATTGAGTCAGGCCCCGTGGAAAGGGGAAGCCGGATCACCATGGTCAGTCCCCCGCCCGGCGTTTCCTCGGCCGCCAGGCTTCCGCCCATGGCCGAGACGAACCCCCGGGCGACGGCCAGGCCGAGGCCCACGCCGGTTGACTGGGAAAGGTCGTCGAGGCGCTGGAAGGGACGGAACATCGCCGGCACGTTCCGGTCCGGCACGCCGCGTCCGTGGTCGATGATGCGCAGTTCACCGGCCGGGTGGCCATTGAGGACGGCGCTGCTGAGGCCGCCCGCCGCGGAGGTCACGATGATGTCGGAGGCGGGGGCGTACTTGACCGCGTTTTCCGCGATGTTGGCGATGACCCGTTCCAGCAGGACCGCGTCGGCATCGACGGCGGGAAGGTTCGGCGGCAGGACCACCCGCACCCTGCCCGGGGGAAGTCCGGTCAGCGCCGGTGGCACAACATCGAGCCACCGGACGGGCTTCAGGAGGGGGCGTACCGAGTCTGCGGTGATCCTGGACATGTCGAGGAGGTTGCCCACCAGGCCGTCCAGGCGGTCCGAACATTCGTCAATGGTTTCCAACAGCTCCTGTTTCTCCTCGGGGGTGTACCTGACCGCGGTCTGCAGCAGACCGCCGACGGCGAGTTTAATGCCGGCCAGCGGCGTGCGGAGGTCGTGCGAGACGGCCCGCAGGATGGCGGTCCGCATGGTGTTCCCTTCGGCAAGCCGCAGCACCTCCAGGCGGCTCGCGGCGAGCTGCCCGCGCTCCAGCTGGGCGAGCACGTGGGCGGCGAAGGCGCCGAGCAGGCTGCTGTCGGCTGCCGGCACAGCCTTGCCGAACAGCACCAGCCAGGTACCGTCGTCGAGCGGTTCCACGGTGTGTTCGGCGAACTCCGTGCCGTCCCGTTCAGACCCGGTCAGCTCACCGGCGCTGGCCAGCAGCCTCCGCCCGGTTTCACCGTCCGCCTTCGGGGGCGCCAGCCGCTCCCCCGAAGCAGGCCGGTCACCCGGAGCAGGCCAGTCACCTGAAGCAGCGCCGCTCCGGAAAGCCGGTCCGCTGAAGACAGCCGCACCGCGGACACCAAAAACGTCCAGTGCCTGTTCCAGCAGGCTGCCCACCGTGTCCTCGGCGCGCGTGGCTGCGCGGGCGAGTTCTCCGAGTGTGGCTGCCTCGGCGCGGGCCCGGGCCGCTTCCTTGGAGCGTCGGGCGGACCTGTCCACCACGCCGGCCACAGCCACCGAGACGCCCACGAACACCGCCAGCGAAAAGAGGTCCTGCGGGTCGTGGATAGCCAGGTCACCAACGGGCGGTGTCGAGAAGTAGTTGACCAGCAGGCTGCTCCAGAACGCACCCACGACGGCCGGCCACAGACCGCCCACGAGCGCCACGGCTACCGCCCCGGCGAGCTGGACCAGGACCGCGGTGGCCACGCTGTGCTCGGTCACGGCGAGCGCCAGCTGCAACAGGATGGGAACGGCGGCTGCCAGCACGAACCCGACGGCGACGCGCACGCGGCCAAGGTTCCGCTGCCGCCGCCGGCCTGTGCCCCGTCCGGCGAGGGGATGCGGCACTACCTGCACGTCGAGGTCGCCTGCGGCGCGGATGATCCTCGCTTCTGTGCCACCTGCAAGGACCCTGGCCAGTGGACGGGCACGTGACTGGCCGATGACCAGGCGGGTGGCGCCGACATGGCCCGCGAATTCCAGGAGCGCTTCGACTATGTGATGGGCAGCCACGGTGTGGTAGCTGCCGCCCAGTTCCACTACGAGCCTTCGCTGGGACTCGAGGGCGGTGGTTGATTCCCGCGAGGCGCCCTCGGCTGAACGGATGTGGACGGCGAGAACTTCGCCGCCCGCCGCGCCATCCAGGGCCTTCACGGCACGGCGGATCAGGATCTCCCCCTCGGGGCCTCCCGACAGGCCAATGACGATCCGTTCCCCTGCCATGACGCCATTCTTTCACCTGCGGACCGCCTTTCCATGGCACATGCAGCCTTGCAGAGGCGGCTCGCATGGGGCTGGTGCGTGCACTGAACGCCGGCCCGCCGTAGGCTCAACGCATGGCGAAATTCTTTGATGTGCACCCCGAGGACCCCCAGCCGCGCGCGATCTCGCAGATCGTGGAGCTCCTTCATTCAGGCGGGCTGATTGCCTACCCGACGGACTCCTGCTACGCCCTCGGCGCCCAGCTGGGCAACAAGGAGGCGCTGGACAGGATCCGGTCCATACGCCAGCTGGACGACAAGCACCATTTCACGCTCGTGTGCCGGGACTTCGCCCAGCTGGGCCAGTTCGTGAACATCGGCAACGACGTCTTCCGCAGCATCAAGTCCGTCACTCCGGGCAGCTACACGTTCATCCTGCCGGCCACCAAGGAGGTTCCGCGGCGGCTGCTGCACCCGAAGAAGAAGACCGTGGGCGTGCGCATTCCCCGGCACAACTTCGTCCAGGCGCTGCTGGCCGAACTCGGCGAACCGCTGCTGTCCAGCACCCTGCTGCTGCCGGACGAGGAGGAGCCGCTGACCCAGGGCTGGGAAATCAAGGAGCGGCTGGACCATGCGGTGGACGCCGTCATCGACTCCGGCGACACGGGCTCAGAGCCAACCACCGTCGTCGACTTCTCCAGCGGCACCGCCGAGGTGGTCCGCCGCGGCACCGGCGACCCGTCCCGCTTCGAGTAGGGGCGGCTACTCCGGCTTCTTGGCGCGGCTGGGCTGCACGCGCGGCGGTTCCCCCGGCATCTTCGGGTAGTCGGGCGGGAACGGCAGCTCACCGAGTCCGTTCCCCACATCCCGCTCCCACCATTCCAGGAGCGTGTCTATGGTGCCCGGCTTCGCATGCATGTCCGCCCACGGGTCGCCCACCGTTTTCAGCCGGTCTGGCACAGTGAGGATTGTGAAGTCCTTGGGCCTGACGTCGCCCAGCTCATCCCAGGTGATCGGGCAGGATACGGAAGCGTTCGGAAGTGCCCGCGGACTGTAGGCACCAGCGATGGTGCGGTCGCGGTTGGCCTGGTTGAAGTCGACGAAGATGCGTTCGCCACGTTCTTCCTTCCACCAGTTTGTGGTGACCTTGTCCGGCATCCGCCGCTCAAGCTCCCTCGCAGCCGCAATCACGGCGTGGCGGACGTCCAGGAACTCGCGGGTCGGCTCAATGGGCGCATATACGTGCAGGCCGCGGTTGCCCGAGGTCTTCAGGAAGGCGTCCAAACCTGCTTCCGCGAGCACCTTCCGCAGTTGCAGGGCCGCGGGGATGGCGTCGTAGTAGTCGGTGCCGGGCTGGGGGTCCAGGTCGATGCGCAGCTGGTCGGGGTTGTCGGAATTGTCCGCGTGCGATGGCCACGGGTGAAAAACCACCGTGTTCATCTGCGCCGCCCACACCACCGCGGCCGGCTCGTCAAAGACCAGCATCGGATGCGAGCGCGCGCTGGGAAAGACCACCTTCACCGTCCGGATGAAGTCCGGAGCACCTTTCGGCGGGTTCTTGGAGAAGAACTGTTCGCCGTCCACGTCGCCCGAAAACCGCTGCAACGCCACCGGCCGGTCGCCGTTCGCCCGGATGAAGGCCTCCCCCACATCCACAAAGTACCGCGCGAGGTCCAGCTTGGTCAGCCCCAGCTCGGGCCACAGCACGCGGCTCGGACTGGAGATGCGCATTTCCCGTGGGCCGTCGGGCCCCTCGACACTGATGGTGGTCTGTTCACTGGCCATGGGGACAACCTACCCCGCCCGACGTGCGGCGTCAGCAGTTAGCCAACCGTGGCTCCGCCCGGACGCGCCCTGCCAAGGCAGGTCCCGCCGTCGGACATTGACAAGTCCGCCACGGCGAAAACATCTTCCCGCTCTATGGGCAGAGGCGGGACCATCTGTAAGGATGAAAGCCACGGGCGCCGCCAGGCGCAGAGCATCCTCGAAGGAGACCCGTTCCATGGTTGAATCCGCTCGCCTCGACGCTGGCCACGGACCATCTGCCGCCGAGGAATCCACTGCATCCCCGGATTCCAAGTCATCCGGAAAGGGCAACGGGCAGCTCTTCAGGACTGCGGCCGCGGAGGCCGGCCTGGTTCCCGGCAGCAGGGACTGGAACGCGCTTGAGGAGCGCTACGACCGGCACTTTCCCGACCTGTCCAGGCTGTTCCGTTCGCTGTACGGATCGCGTCCGGACGTTGAGGAACAGCTGGCCGCCCTGGTGGCGGAGATGGCCCGCTCCTGGCAGAACCGGCCCGCCGACCTGAAACAGCTCGACGACGGCCGGGAAGACAACAGCGACTGGTTCCAGTCCAACCGCATGCTCGGCGGCGTCTGCTATGTGGACCGCTATGCAGCCGACCTGGAAGGTGTGCGTGCCCGCATCCCCTATTTCAAGGAACTCGGCCTCACCTACCTCCACCTGATGCCGCTGTTCCTTGCCCCGGAACCGCTGTCCGACGGCGGCTATGCGGTCTCCAGCTACCGGAAGGTCAACCCGAAGCTTGGCACGATGGACCAGTTGCGCGCCCTCGCCGCGGAATTGCGGGCCAACGGGATCAGCCTGGTGGTCGACTTCATCTTCAACCACACCTCGAACGAGCACGAGTGGGCGCAGCGGGCGGTCGAGGGCGATCCACGCTACAGCGACTACTACTGGATCTTCCCCGACCGCACCATGCCCGATGCGTTCGAACAGAACGTGCGTGAAATCTTCCCCGAAGACCACCCCGGTTCCTTCGTGCAGCTGCCGGACGGCCGGTGGGTGTGGGCCACGTTCCACACGTTCCAGTGGGACCTGAACTACTCCAACCCGGAGGTGTTCCGGGCCATGGCCGGCGAGATGCTGTTCCTGGCCAACCTGGGCGTGGACATCCTTCGCATGGATGCGGTGGCCTTCATCTGGAAGCAGCTCGGCACGCCGTGCGAGAGCCTGCCCGAGGCGCACACTCTGCTGCAGGCCTTCAACGCCGTCTGCCGGCTCGCGGCGCCCTCGCTGCTGTTCAAGTCCGAGGCGATCGTGCACCCGGACGAGGTGGCCCTGTACATCGATCCGGCCGAGTGCCAGCTCTCCTACAACCCGCTGCAGATGGCGCTGACCTGGGAGGCGCTGGCCACACGGAACGTGGCGCTGCTGGCCCAGGCCCTCGAACGGCGGCACAACATTGCTCCCGGGACTTCCTGGGTGAACTACGTGCGCAGCCACGACGACATCGGCTGGACGTTTGCGGACGAGGACGCCGCCGAGTTCGGCATCAACGGCTTCGACCACCGCCGGTTCCTGAACTCGTTCTACGTCAACCGGTTCCCCGGAAGCTTCGCCCATGGCGTGCCGTTCCAGGACAACCCGCGCACCGGTGACTGCCGCATCTCCGGCACCACGGCGTCCCTGTGCGGCCTGGAGGACGGTTCGGCGGAGGCGATCCGCCGGGTCCTGCTGACGCACTCGGTGGCCTTCAGCACCGGCGGCATCCCGCTGCTCTATCTCGGTGACGAGGTGGGCCAGCTCAATGACTACGGCTATGCGCAGGAGGACGGCCACGAGGCGGACAGCCGGTGGGTGCACCGGCCGCAGTTCCCCGCGGAAAAGTATGCCAAACGCCTGGACGCCGCCACTCCCGAGGGGGCGGTGTATGCGGGGCTGCGACGGCTGGCGGAGGTGCGCGCGGCGACTCCCGAGCTGGCCGGCACACGGCTCGTTCCCTTCAGCACGAACAATTCCGCTGTACTCGGCTACCAGCGCCCGGGGGTGGGAACGACGGTCCTGGCCCTGGCCAATTTCAGCGACGGCCCGCAGGTGGTGTCGGCCGAGACGCTCTCCGGGTTCGCGGCCGAAGCGCTGGACCTGTTTTCCGATGTGCCGGTCCGGATCGACGAGGGGCTCGTGCTGCGGCCCCAGGACTATGCCTGGTTACGGGTGGTCCCGGCCGACTGAAGCGATCGGGCATGATGGACTCATGCCCACAGCTGATACTCCCGTCACCATTGCCGTCGGTGACGGCCACGTGTCCGGTGCCTACGCACGGCCGGCCAATCCGTTCGCAACCCTGGTGCTTGCCCACGGGGCCGGCGCGGGCATGGAGCATCCGTTCATGCGGGGCTTTACTGGCGCTTTGAACGACGACGGCGTGGCCACCTTGCGCTTCAACTTCCCCTACCGCGAGGCGGGCCGGAAGTTCCCCGACCGCCCGCCTGCAGCCATTGCCACCTGGCGGGCGGCGATGGCTGACGCTGCAGCCCGGTCCGCAGGGGAAAGCGAGCCGGTGTGGGCTGCCGGAAAGTCGTTCGGCGGGCGGATGGCGTCCATGGCGGTGGCTGAGGGCATGCCTGCCGCCGGCCTGGTCTACCTCGGCTACCCGCTGCACCCGCCGGGCAAGCCGGAAAAGCTCCGCGACGAGCACCTCTATGGTCTAACAACGCCCATGCTCTTCCTCCAGGGAACGCGCGACACCTTCGCCACCCGGGAACTGCTGGAAGGCGTGGTTTCACGGATCGGACCTACGGCCACGCTGCAGTGGTGCGAGGGCGGGGACCACTCATTCGCTGTGGCCGGCAACAAGCGCAGCGCCAAGGAAATCGGAGCCTCGCTGGCTGCGCCGGTCGCCGCATTTATGCGCGCCAATCAGCCCGCCGGCGGCTAGGGAGACTAGGCGTTCGCCGCCGCAGGAGCCACGTTGCCCGGGACGGGTTCGTGCCGCAGGTAACTGCGGCGGAAGCGGCCGGTGCCGGCGGTCAGAGCCCGCAGCTGGACCGCATACCGCAGGAGCTCCCCGTCCGGGACCTCGGCGGTGACTTCCGTGACGTCGCCACCGGACGACGTCGTACCCGTGAGCCGGCCACGGCGGGCCGACAGGTCGCTCATGACAGACCCCACGTACTCGTCGGGGATGCTGATGGTGACAGAAGAGACTGGCTCCAGCAGCTGGATCCGCCCGGCGGCCGCGGCCTCCCGCAGCGCGAGCGCGCCGGCGGACTGGAACGCGGCATCCGAGGAGTCGACGCTGTGCGCCTTGCCGCCCACGAGGGTCACCCGGATGTCCACCACCGGGAAGCCGGCCGACACCCCCTTCTGCATCTGCGCCCGCACACCTTTCTCGACCGAGCCGATGAACTGGTTCGGCACCACCCCGCCCACGGTCTTGTCCACGAACTCGAAGCCGGCCCCGCGTTCCAGGGCTTCCACCTCGATGTCGCAGATCGCGTACTGGCCGTGTCCGCCCGACTGCTTGACGTAGCGCCCGTGTCCGGCGGCGGGGGCGGCGAACGTTTCCCGCAGCGGCGTCACCACCGGCACGGTCTGCAGCTTCACGCCCTGGTCACGCAGCCGGTCCAGGACCACCTCGCCGTGGGCCTCACCCATGCACCACAGGATCAGCTGGTGGGTTTCCGAATTGCGCTCCACCCTTAGGGTCGGGTCTCCGGCGGCCACCTTGCCCAGGCTCTTGGCGAGGGCATCCTCATCGCTACGGGTGGCGGCCTCGACGGCGAGCGGCATCAGCGGCTCCGGCATGTCCCACGCGGTGATCAGCAGCGGGGCATCCTTCGCTGACACGGTATCGCCGGTCTCCGCGCTGCCAATCTTGGTGATGGCGCAGATGTCCCCTGCCACGCAGTACGGGATGGGCCGCAGGTTCGCCCCCAGCGGCGAATACAGGTGGGCCAGCCGCTCGTCACTGTCGTGGTCCTCATGGCCGCGTTCGGCCAGCCCGCGGCCGCTCACGTGCACTGCCGAATCCTCGCGCAGCGTGCCGGAGAAGACGCGCACCAGGCACACCCGTCCCAGGAACGGGTCGATGGTGGTGCGCACCACCTCACCCGCCAGAGGTCCGTCCGGGTCGCACGTCAGCGGCCCCGCCGGCTCGCCGGCAAGATCGGTCACGTCCGGCACGGCACGCTCCAGAGGCGTGGGAAATGCCCGGGTCAGCATCTCCAGCAGTTCCGTCATGCCGAGGCCGGTCTCGGCCGATGCCGCCAGAACAGGGAAGAACGATCCCCGCGCCACAGCTTTTTCGAGGTCCCCCACCAGGACATCGGCGTCGATATCCTCACCGCCGAGGTAGCGATCCATCAGGGACTCATCCTCGCTCTCGGAGATGATCCCCTCGATCAGCGTGCCGCGTTCGGACTCGGCAGCGGCACGCTCATCGGCACTGGCGTCCCGGACGGCGGGCTCCGGGGATTCGCCGTCGTACTCCGACACCTGGCCGGACAGCAGGCCGAGCAGCCCCGTGACACTGCCGTCCGTTCGCACCGGGAGGTAGGCAGGCACCACGGACTGCCCGAACGCGCGCTGGCAGGCGGCCAGGGCGGCCTCGAAATTTGCCCGCGGATGATCAAGCCGCGTGATCACCACGGCCCGCGGTGTGTCCAACTGGGCGCACTCCGCCCAGAGCGAGGTGGTGGCGGCATCGACGCCGTCCACGGCCGACACCACGAACAGCGCCGCGTCCGCAGCGCGCAGCCCGGCCCGCAGCTCGCCGGTGAAGTCCCCATAACCGGGCGTGTCCAGCAGGTTCACCTTCACGCCGTCGTAAACCAGCGGCGCCACGGAAAGCACCACGGAGCGCTGCTGGTGGATCTCCGACGGCTCCGCATCGCTGACCGTGTTGCCGTCAACGATCGAGCCCATCCGTGGAATTGTCCCGGCGGCGGCGAGCAGGGCCTCGAGCAGCATGGTTTTGCCGGCTCCGGAGTGTCCCACCAGTGCGACATTGCGGATGCCCTCCGGCTTGTCCACCGGCGCTCCGGCGGACGCGTCCGCCCGCCGGAGATCGGAGCTGCCGCGGCCCGGACCCTTGCCCCGGCCGTTAGTGCCTTTTACCGACATGACCATCTCCCGGCGTGCTAGTCGTGAGCCGCCAAGCGGCCTTAGTAAGACGATTCGACACCTAAAGCTGCTGTTCAGCAAGGGGTCAGGGCCCCTCAGCAGGAGTCCGACGGCGCGGCGGCGCGGCTCTCCGCGCCAGCCCACCGAAAGCGAATAACCCGTTGCGGTGCCATCCCGGTAGGGGCACGATGGATAACGTGGCCGCACGGGCCGGCCCATGCCAACCGACCAGTCGCCAGGGAGCAGTCGATGAGTGCGTGGAATGAAAATATCGGTGCAGGATCAGCCGGACTGACAGCGGTGACCGTGGTGGAGGGCTCCTCCTTCTGCATCTCCGCCGAGAGTGGGGACGTGTTTCCCGGCCAGCCGCAGGGTGCGTTTTACCAGGACACCCGGATTCTGTCCCGCTGGCAGCTGACGGTCGACGGCGTTCCGCTGGAGCCGCTGTCCGGCCAGACCCGCGAACCGTACCGGGCTGTGTTCATCGGCAGGCCGCGCGGAGCCAGCGGCGCTGTGGAGAGCCCGCTGGTGGTGGAGCACAACCGGACGGTCGGGCCCGGGCTTCGGGACGACATCAAGGTCCACAACTACTCCGAAAAGCCGCTGACCTGCCGGATCCAAATCAGGGTGGATGCGGACCTGAGCGACCTGTTCGACGTCAAGGGCGGAAAGGTCGTCCCGTCCGCCGAGCACAGCCGGAAGGTCCGGGCCGAGGCCCTGCAGATTGACGCCATACGCAACGGAATCCACCGCGGCGTGGTGATCAGCGCCCCGGGTGCCATGGTCACCGAGGATGCCCTGACGTTCGACGCCGACCTGGCCGCCCGGGGCACCTGGACCGCCAGCGTGTTCACCACTCCCCTGGTGGACGGCGCCTTCCCTGAGCAGCCATTCACCCACGAGACTGCCCCGCACGTGGGCGCGCAACGCTACGCCGCCTGGGAGGAGCATGTTCCCCGGCTCACCGTAACTGACAAGAACGTGGAAAAAGTCCTCACCCGGAGCCAGGAGGACCTGGGTGCCCTCCGGATCTTCGACCCGGAGCATCCCGAGCGGGCCGCCGTCGCCGCCGGTGCCCCGTGGTTCATGGCGCTGTTCGGCAGGGACTCGATCCTGTCCTCCTACATGGCCCTGGCGGTGGATCCGAAGCTGGCCACAGGAACCCTGCAGACCCTGGCAGCATTGCAGGGCAAAAAAGTGGATCCGGACACCGAGGAGGAACCGGGCAGGATCCTGCACGAGGTGCGGCTGGGCGTCACCGCCGGGCTGGCCCTCGGCGGCAGCCAGGCGTACTACGGCACAGCCGATGCAACTCCGCTGTTCGTGGCACTGCTGGCGGAGCTGGGACGCTGGGGCCTGGCGGGCGACCTGCTGGACTCGCTGCTGCCGCACGCCGACCGGGCCCTGGACTGGATAGAGAACTACGGCGACCGGGACGGCGACGGCTTCGTGGAGTACCAGCGCGCCAACGAACACGGACTGCTGAACCAGGGCTGGAAAGACTCCTGGGACGGCATCAACTTCGCCGACGGAAGCATGGCGGAGGCCCCAATAGCGCTGTGCGAGGTGCAGGGCTACGTCTACGGCGCCTACCTCGGACGGGCACTGCTCGCCCAGCAGCTGGGCGATACGGACATGGCGTCAAAGTGGAACCGCAAGGCCGCTGACATCAAGGCCGAGTTCAACGACAGATTCTGGCTCCCCAAAAAGGGGTACTTTGCCGTGGCCCTGGACAAGGACAAGCGTCCGGTGGATGCCTGCGCGTCCAACATGGGCCACTGCCTGTGGTCAGCCATCGTCGACGCGGACAAGGCGCCCCTGGTGGCGGAGCGGCTCATGTCGCCGGAGATGTTCACCGGCTGGGGTATCCGTACGCTCGCCTCCGACATGGGCGCCTACAACCCCGTCAGCTACCACAACGGTTCGGTGTGGCCGCACGACACAGCCCTCATAGCCGGCGGACTGATGCGGTACGGGTTTGTCGAGGAGGCCACGCGCATTGCCATGGGCCTGTTTGATGCGGCGGAAAAGTTCGACGGGCGGCTGCCGGAACTTTTCTGCGGGTTCTCGCGGGACGATTTCCCCGACCCCGTCCCCTTCCCCACGTCCTGCTCGCCGCAGGCCTGGGCCTCGGCCGCGCCGGTGCACCTGATGCGGATCCTGCTGCGCTTCGATCCGCTGCTTCCCCGCGAGGAGGTCTGCCTGGCCCCCGTGCTTCCGGCTGCGTTCGGCAGCTTCCGGGCGGACCACGTACAGATGGACTCGGCCCGTATCACCGTCCAAGCCACCGGCACCGAAGGGTCAATCGATGGCCTGCGCCAGGGCCTGACCTTGCTGCACGAGCCCCGTCCGCCGCTGGCACGGCTGATGAGGCACTAGCCAGGGCACCCGTCCCACCCATAACTGAATGGTCTCAGTAGTTAAAACGGTCTCAGAACATCCGGACAACAAGGGAGCTGCGGATGCGTATCGGTTTAATTGCGGGGCCTTGGTATCCGATTCCCCCCACCGGGTACGGAGGCATCGAACTGGTGGTCGACGCCCTTGCCAGGGGATTTTCCAGGGCCGGCCATGAGGTTCTGCTCGCATGCGCGGCGGACAGCACCTGCCCTGTGCCGCAGCTCCCCGGCATGCGCCCCTCCGAACCTGACTTCGTGGGGTTCACCTCCTCCGAACTCAGCCACGTCGTCAACGCGTATGCCGGGATGGACGGCATGGTTGACCTGGTCCACGACCACACCCTCGCCGGCCCGCTCTACCGCGGGCGTCCCGAGGGGCTGCCGGTGGTGACCACGCTCCACAGCGACCTGAACCCCTCCTTTACCGCCGTTTATGGCGCAGCCGCCCGGGACACAACCCTGATCGCCATTTCCAGGAGCCAGGTCAGCAGCGCGCTGGCCGACCGGGTCGCGGCAATCATCCCGCACGGCATGGAACTGTCAGCCGTTCCGGTGGGTCAGGGGCAGGGCGGCTATGCGTGTTTCCTCGGCCGGATGTGCCCGGACAAGGGCGTGGTGGAGGCCATCGAAGTGGCCCGGCTGGCAGGGATTCCGCTTCGCATCGCGGCGAAGATGCGGGAACCGGCTGAGGTGCAGTACTTCCACGACGTCGTGGAGCCGATGCTGCGGCCGGACGTGGAATTCCTCGGCGAAGTGGGCGGCGCGGACAAGTACAAGCTGCTGGGTGAAGCCGTCGCCCTGCTCAACCCGATCCAATGGATGGAGCCGTTCGGCCTGGTGATGATTGAGGCGATGGCCACCGGCACTCCGGTCGTCGCCACCCCAATAGGGTCAGCCCCCGAGGTCATAGACGACAGCGTCACCGGTTATCTGGCCTCGGCCCCCGAGGAACTGGCGCGTCTCCTGCTGCGCGCGCCGGACCTGGACCGGGCGACAGTCCGGGCTCAGGCCGAGGACCGCTTCAGCACCGAGCGCATGGTCGAGGACCATTTGGCCCTCTACACCCGGCTGATCGGGGTCACTTCAGCACGGTAACCATTTCCGGGAGCTAATTACTTTCGGGCGTTGGTCCGTGCGGTAGCCGTCGCGGTCCAGGGGTCCTCTGGCCACGGGTGTTTGGGATAACGGCCACGCATCTCGGCGCGGACCTGTGCATACGGCCCTGACCAGAACGAGGCGAGGTCGTCCGTGACGGCCAGCGGCCGCCTGGCCGGTGACAGCAGGTGAAACTGCACCGCCACCTTTCCATCCGCCAGCCGCGGTGTCCTGTCCCAGCCGAAGCATTCCTGGAGTTTGACTGCGACCACCGGCCTGCCGCCGTCGTCCTCTGCCTGCGGGTAATCAATCCTGACGCGGGAACCGCTGGGCACCTCCAGGAACTCCGGGGCGAGCTCACCCAACCGGGCGGCGTCGGGCCAGGGAAGCAGTCGTCGAATCGGGTCCGCCAGGTCGATGCCGGAGGTTGACACCCCTCCGGCCAGCGCCTCGAGCTCGGGACCAAGCCAATCGTCGAGCCGTGCCAGCAACGCCTGCTCGGACATGTCAGGCCACGGATCACCCAGCTCCCGGTGCAGCAGAGCGAGACGGCGTCGCAGTTCATCGGCCGACGTCGACCATCCGATAACTCCGAGTCCCTGCTCCTCCACTGCCCGGGCGACGGCGGCGTGGCCATCCGCCGCGGATGCCGGCACCGGCGTGGAGGACAGGACGATGGCGCCCAGCCGACGCTCCCTGCGGGCCGTCACCTTCCCTTGACTGAAGGCCGCCTCCACAGAGTCGCGCAGCAGGTGCGCTGCGGCGGCCTCGGCCGCGTCCGCCGTGAGCGGTGCGGCGGAGCGGATGACCGCGCCGGTCCCGGCGGCGTCCCGCCCGTCCGCCCGGGCAACTTCGGCGACGGCCAGCCATTCGTGTCCGGCCAGAGGGCTGCCGGCGGGCAGCCCGGCCCGGGTACCGGAGGTCAGCAGGTAGCGTTCCGGCCCATCTCCGGGCACGCGGCGTGCCACCCGGTCCGGGAAGGCGAGAGCCACAACCATGCCTACCTGTTCGGCATTTCCTGCCGGCAGTTCCACGGAGGGAACCTCCACCAAAGGAAGCCCGACGCCGGTCGCTGCCTGGCGTGCAAGCGTGTCCAGCCGCCGGGCCTCCTCTGCCCAGCGCCTGGCGGCGGGATCCTTGCCGGAGCGGAGCGTCGACACCAGGCGGGGAAGGTCGGCTCCGTTGGCGCGCTGGTCACCTGCCACGGCGGCAACCACCTCGGCTGCCGTTCCAAAACCAGGACGTGCGGGGGACGCCGAACCGGCGCCAGCCTTCCGCTCCTCCAGCAGCGCTGACCCCACCAGCAGGGCGCGTCCCAACCGGGGATCGGCGGGTATGCGTGCAAGTGCCTTGCCCAGCTCCGTGGCGTGGCCGTCGTCCCCCACCGCGCCAAGCTCGCGCAGCACTTCAGTGGCGTCCGCCATCGCCAGCGGGGGCGGCGTGTCCGGCAGGGCAAGCCCGCGGCCGGCCGGGGCGCCCCAGCATGCCAGGATCAGGGCCGCTCCGGTGAGGTCGGACACCGCGATCTCGGGAGTCTGGTGTGCAGGTGCCGCCCCGAGTGTCTTCTGGTCGTAGCAGCGGACCACCTTCCCCGGACCCTGCCGTGCCGCCCGTCCGGCTCGCTGTTCCGCGGAGGCCCGGGAACAGGAGACGGTGACGAGGCCCGTCATGCCCCTGCCGGCATCGCGGCGCGGTTCGCGGGACAGCCCGGAGTCGACCACCAGCCGGACCCCGGGCACGGTCAGGGACGATTCGGCCAGCGCTGTGGATACGATGATCCGTGACGGCTCCCCCGGTTGGCGGCCGGACACGGCACGGTCCTGGGCGGCTGGGCTGGCTTGTCCATGGAGTTCCAGGATTTCAACGCCGGGACCCACCCGGGTGCGCAGCTGACCAGCCACGTGTGACACTTCCCAAACACCCGGCAGGAACACCAGGGCGTCAGTGCCGGGATCGGCGGCGAGAGCTTCGGCGTGCGACGCCGCGGCGGTGTCCGCCACGTGGTCAAGGAAGGCGCGCGTCACGCCGCGCCCGTCCAGACGCGCCGCGGGAGCGGGCGCCCACGCCGTCTCCAGCGGGTGAAGCGCAGAAGGGCAGTCGACGACGGGAGCCGGCCCGCCGCCGTCGGCCTCCCCGCCGTGCTCTCCGCCCATGTTCCCGTCCTCGTTCCCTTCCTCGTTCCCACCGAGCAGGGCGGCGAACCGCGGCGCGTCCAGGGTCGCCGACATGGCAACGACCATGAGGTCACCACGCAGCTGGCGCACCTCGGCGAGCAGGCCCACCAGCAGGTCGGTTTCCAGGCCGCGTTCGTGCACTTCATCGAGGATTACGGCAGCGGTACCCTCCAGGCCAGGGTCGGCCAGCAGGCGCCGCAGCAGAATTCCCGGCGTCACAAATTCGATGAGGGTGGCGGGGCCGGCCTGCCGTTCGCCGCGGACGGTGTAGCCCACCCTGTCCCCCAGCTTCGTTCCGTCCAGGGCCGCCAGCCGCCGCGCAGCCGAACGCGCCGCAACGCGGCGCGGCTGGGTGACCACGATGCGCGGTTGCCCCTCCGCTGTGGAACCCTGCGCAAGGTTGGCAACCAGCGGAGGCACCAAAGTTGTTTTTCCGGTGCCCGGCGGTGCCTGGACCACAGCTGCTCCGCCGGCGCCCTGCTTTTGGAGCACGCCGGCCAGCTCTCCCAGCGACTCCGCAAAGACCAGCCCGGAGCCGATGGAGTCCAGGTTGAAGGGGGCGGAGGATGCCAGAGGGAGCGCGGAAGTCACCCTTCCATTGTGCCGGTCGGCAGCGGTGGGACCTGACGAAGACAGGCATGGACAGGAGCAGGCAGTCTAATGGCGGCCGCACTTCCGCCGGCAGTGGCTTCTCTACGCAGCTGTGACTGATGACCAGTTGGGCCAAGGGTCCAAGGGCAGGGGTGGCTCAGGGTCGTCCCGCTCATCGATCTCGTCGATCTCGTCGATCTCGTCGAAATCCTCGGGATCGTGTGGCTGGTCCGGATGATCAGGCCAGTCGGACGGTTCCGGCTCGGCGTGGCCGGCTGGCGCGCCGAACCAGTCGGGCGGTTCCGGTTCTGGCAAGGCGAGACCTGGTGGCAGTTCCGGGCAGTCTTGGCTGGGTGGCGCGTCGGACCAGCGCTGCTCAAAGTCGTTGGGCGCAAAGTTGCCTGGCACAAAGTTGTCCGGCCAGGTGGGTGGTTCCCAGTCCTGGTGTTCGGCGGGGTAATGGCGCCCGGATGGGGAGATCCAGCCGGGCGGGCTTTCCAGGGTGGCGCCGACCGGCCTCCACGCCGTGGCGTGTTTCAGTCTGTGGTGCTTGGGGCAGGGTTGGCCGAGGTTGGTCACGCCGGTGCCGCCGCCGTCGGCCCAGGAGAGGATGTGGTCGGCGTCGTTGTCCAAGGAATGGTTGTTGCAGTTGGGGAACGTGCATTTGGCGTCCCGGAGGCGTAGCCATTGGCGCATGGGTTTGGTGAGCCGGTAGCTGGTGCGGCCGATCTCCAGCGGTGCCCCGTCCCGCGGGTCGGTGAGGACCCGGAAGAACGACGTTGCGCCGTCGGCGACGAGCCGGCGGGCCATGGACGCCGGGATCGGCCCGTACCCGTCGAGTGTGGCGGGTTCGTCGGTGTGGCCGAGCAGTGAGAACACCGGCACCGTGACCAGCACCTGCGCCTGCGCCGCCGGGGACGGCACATTACCGGCCGTCATCTCGCCGGCAGGGGCGGAGCCTCCGGGGAAGGAGCCTCCTTGCCCGGAACCAGCTGCCCCACCGGTAATCCCCGGGGCTGGACGGAGCAGCGAGGTGGAAAAGACATCGGCCCGGAGCTGGCTCAGGGTTCGGGTTTCGGTCGGCCCTTGAAGACCACGTGCTATGGCGGTGGTGCGGTTCCAGATCCCGGCGGCCTGGTCCGCGGGCAAGAACGCCGAAAACCACGCCATGCCGTCCCGGTCCGGGGTGTACTCCAGTCGCCGGTCCTTCACGCTCTTGAAGTGCCGTTTTTCGATGCTGTCCTGATGGTGCCGTTCCCGCCAATACCGTGCCTTGGCCCGGAATCTCGCCGGTGCCAGCTCCCCGGCAAAGCAGCCCCTCGCCGCGTTGGGAGCATCAGGATCCAGGAAGTGGGCCTCGAACGCTGCGGCCGCTTCAGGTGACAGCCCTTCGGTCTCATCGCACATGATCCGTGCGTGCTGCCACGAAATGCGGCCCAGCTGCAGCGCGGCAAGTGTCATCGGCCGTTCCCTGGTCAGCATGTCCGATTCAACCAGCAGCCGTTCGGCAGCGCCTTCGCTAATGGTCAGCGCGCCGGCCACCTCCGCCCTCACGGCCATCTGCCGAACGGCCGCGTCCTGCGGGCTGCCAACCGGGACTGCCATCGCCGCGTCCGCCGTGACGTACCCGGCGGCAAGCTCCACCTTCACAGCCGCAAGCCGCGCCTCCATCCCGGCCACCCCGCTCAAACCGTCCAGGAATGCAGTCGCCTGCTCCCCAAGAGGATCAACCGGATCCGGCTCGAAACCAGCGCCAGCCGCACCCGGGGCAGCGGCCCTTCGGACCTTGGCAGCCATCGCCAACGCCGAGGCACCAATAGCCTCCAACACCTCCGCAGCAGCCACGCTGTTATCCATACCCCCAGTATGAGAAGGGGCACTGACAAAAACGTCCGGCGGAGGATCGGGCGGCCCCGGAAGCGCATAATGGCATGATCTACAGGCGACAAATTGCGACGGCAGCCCACGCCAGCGGATCAAAGGGCAAGGCTGCCCAGGACAAGGAGGTCCGGATGCTGAGGCTTCCGCGCATCACGGTTGAGGTTCCCGTGCTTGGCGTCGGTGACCGGCCCGCGGACTATGAACAGCTGGCAGCGTACGCCGACGGGCTGCGCAAGCCGGAGGGCCTCCACATGACACTGCTTCACATCGGCATTCTCGACGACTTTGCCGCCGATGTTGTGGCCTGGACCAAGGGGGCCACAGATCCCGCCGCGGCCGCCGTCAAAACCGCCGACTGGCTCCGTGCGCTGCCCGTGCTGGAGGGGTTCACCGGAACGGCGGAGAGGCTTGTTCTGTTCGGCGGCGGCAGGGTATCCGGCCTCGATGTGGAGGTGCCACAGCACGTACGCGATTTTCAGGTCTCTCTCGTCGCAGCCCTCCGGGAACTGCTGGACGACCTGCTGGTGGACAACCCGGACGACTTCATCCTCAGCTCCCCGGCTCTGGGTTACAGGTACCCGCGGTGGCACCCCCACGTGGCCATAGGCAAGCCGAAGTCGCGTGACCATTCTGGAGAGGGCCGGTCTGGAGAAGGCCGATCGCGGGAGCGGAGCGGCTCGTGGGAAATCCGTCCGCTGAAGGTGGAGTTCGGACCGTCGCAGATCAGGAACCGGCAGCTGCTGCCGGGCCCCGGCGACGGCGGCCATCAATAGCCGTTGCTCTCACCCCTCGGCGAACATCTTCTGAAGCGCCTCCGAAGGAACGAGGCCCATTTCCGCCATCAGGCGCGCTTTGTAGTTTTCGAAGGCACGAAGCGCCGCCACCCTGTTCCCCTGCAGCTGTTCGACTTCAACGACGACTCGTACAGCCTGCTCGTACAACGGCTCCAGGTCCAGAGCCGCCTCAGCTGCCTCCAGCGCCAGCCGGTACTCCGCACGCCCGAACAGCTCACCTGCCAGGCCGACCAGGGCGTGCAGGCGCGCACGACGAAACTCTGCCTGCTCGGCCATGACCCAGTCTTCGTACCACCCGGGCAGCAGATCAGCGCGGCGCAGGTCGGAAAGGAATGCGGCGGCGTGGCCATCTCCGCACCCCAGGCCCGGCTGCAAAATCTCTTGGTGGAGGCGGTGAAGATCAACCTCCACTGTGTCGTTCAATGACAGCACTGCACCACCGTTGGCCAGCAAGCCCGGCACCTGCCTGGCGATGAGATGGACGCTCACCCGGAGGCTGTCCAGGGCTTTGGGCTCCGAGTGCGCTGGCCACAGAAGACCGACCAGATAACTCCGGGACCGCGGTCCCTTCAGAGCCAAAGCCGTGATCAGCCGTTGCTGGCGCAGGGGGACGTGCAAGGCCTCGCCGCCCTGCCGAAGTTGCCACGATTGAAACAGGCTAAGTTGAAAACCACCAGCATCATCACCGGACATGCCCGCCCCCAAATCCTGCAGATTAAAGATCTGGGATAGATCTAGGAACGAGAATGCGCAGTCGCGCGGCCTCTGTCAATCATCATCAGGGGCCGCAGCAAGCATGACTGCCAGCTATTACTTTTCACGCCGTTCCGCCAGCTATAGGTACTTGGACGGGCGCGGCGCCATACTGGGACGACAATCGTTCAGTTGCAGGGGTTTCCTTGGCTTACTCAACATTGGGACAAGCGGCTGCATCACATCTGGGGCAAGCTGCCGGGAGAACGCGGGACCAGTCCGCAGCTGCGTCACGGCCCGGTCCGTTCGGTCCGGACCTGCCCCAGTCCGTGGCCGTGGCGCTCGCCCGCATGCGCCAGAACCCCGCTGATCCGGAGCTCCTCCACGACGTCGCGGCAGCCATCGATGCCGCTGCCGGCAAAGATCCGGATTTCCGTCAGGCCGTGGAGGAATTCGTCAGGGGGAGGCAACGCCCGCCACGAGTACAGCTGCGGGTCCTCGGCCCGGACCAGACACCGGAGGCCTCGGGGCTCCAACCGGCGTTCGGGCGGACGCTGAGAATTGCGCTTGCGATGCGCGGAGGGGTCAGCCTCGCAGTCTGGATCGGCGGTTGCGTGGCCGAACTGGACATTCTCCGGCGCCTGCGGATCTGCATTCCGGATCGCGCCGACGCGCGGGACAGGCCGGATCTCACCGCGTTCTACCTCAGTGGCACCGAGGGACTCGCAGAAAATCCCGCAGCCGCCCACATTCTCCGTCGGGCCACGGCCTATTCGACGCTGCTCGCGGAGACCCGCTACGACAGGGTGGAAATCGACATCCTGGCAGGCGCCAGCGCCGGCGGGCTGAACTGCATCCTCTATTCGGTGGCACAGATGGTCGGGGCTGCACCCGACGAAGACATATTGGAGACCTGGCAACGTGACGGCGGTCTCCAGGAGCTCATGCGGCCGCCCGGTCTCCGAAAGGTCAACTCCATCCTGCAAGGCGACGAGTACTTTTTCCCGGGAATCCTGCGCGCGCTGGAACGGATCCATGCCTCCGACCGCCGTCACCAGGCCCTGATTCCAGAGCACCTCACGATTGACCTGTCGGCCACTATTCTGGACAGCGAGGTCTCACGAAACCCTGACGTGCAGGAGGGGCGGGGAAGCTTCCACTTTGAAGGTCGCCATGCGGCGTCGGCCGCATCCGGCAACGGCCCGGTCCTCGAAAACAGGATCCCGGTACGGAACGACTTCGCCGGTGGCAGCGGACCGGGCGCCGCGGGCACGGGCCGTGCGGCCGCGCTGCCTCCCGAAGTCTCCGCGGACCTGGCGCGGCTCGCCTATGCCGCGCGGTCGACGTCGTCGTTTCCCGGCGCCTTTGAACCGGCAACGATCTTTTCCATGGAAGGCCCTCAAACCCTGCAGCCTTCGCCGGGGAAACCCAACATGCGGCATGCCTTCGGATCACACCGGTCATCGTCCGACATCCCTGGGGAAGCCGTATTCCATGTGGTGGACGGCGGCGTGTTTGACAACATTCCCATAGGCAGGGCGCTGACCGCAGCAAGGGGCCGGGTGTCCCAGCGCCCGGCGCACAGGGCGCTTCTGTATCTTGACCCTGACAGCGTCGGAGATTCCCTGCCCACAAGCCGCAGCGAGAACCTGTCACGCTTCCTCAATGCCGTCGGGGCGTCCGCCTTGCGGCTAAAGCGCAGGGAGTCCCTTGACTCCGAGGTCAAGGAATACGTCGACTACGTGAACGCCTTATCTTTGAACCTCGGCCGGTCGGAAGCCCTGGCCGCCGTGCTGTCCGACCGGTGGTCCACGGAGATCGCCGTGGACAGGCGCCGGGCCTACGTCCGCTACCGTGCCTCGGCGGACGTGGATCTGCTCACCCAGGTGCTGACCAGGCCTGACGAGTGGCAGGTTGCCTCCACGGTCACCGACCGGCGCAACTTCCGTGCACTCGGCAGCGACGAGCTCAGCGGGCTGGATTCGAGGATCATCCAAAAGTACCGGGATATTTCCCGGCAGGACGAGGAGGGGACAGCATTCCGACTGCTCACAAGTGACGCCCAGGCGTTGCTCGATGCCGCACAATGCTCCTTCTCGTGGCTCCGGCGCATGGAATCGGAATCATTTCCGAAGGAGTTGACGGACAGCATCGCATCCTTCGATGCACTTCGCACCGGCATATACGGAGTGATCAACAGTGCCGTGATCTTGCGGGACCAAGCCATCTGGGCAGTCCTCGAAAAATCAACGGACTGCGCCGAAAGTGTTCGTCATGAAAAAATCATGGCGGCATGGTTGTCTGCGGCGGAAACGAACCAGCCGAGCCGCATGCAATGTTGGGCTGCGTTGCAGTCGCATTTCGAAGTGCTGGTCCGCTACAGCGCAGACCTCACCGACAGGGCCGCGGACGCCGGCAGCCATCCGGAGCTGCGCGAATGGACAGAATCGCCCTGGCCCGACCTGACCCGGATCGCCCTCTTAAGTGCACCCGATTGCGGGTTCACAATCCACGACCTGGCCCCTTGCCTCGCCGCCGCCGGCATCCCGCCGGTGGTTGCGAGGATACGGTACTGGCGGATAGGGAGCGACGAACGGCCCGCCCACGCCTGCGATTACTCGTTGCTGAAAGACGGCGAGCGCCGAGGCGCGGTGGCATTCGCCCTCAAGAACCCAAACCTGTCACCTCGTGACCTGAGGGACTTGCTAAACCCGGATGCCGCCAGCCTTTCCTCCCGTTTCAAGCTTGCTGGCAACACGATGGCCAATTTCAGCGGGTTCCTGTCCAGGGACTGGCGCGAAAACGACTGGTGGTGGGGTCGCTTGGACGCAGCCGCCGGCATTTCGCGTTTTTTGGAGACGGTGGCCGTGGACCAGAACCCACGAATCCCGGAACTGGACGGGGACCAGGAATTATTCGACGGGTCCACGGCAGAAGCGCCCAGAGGTTCCCGGAACCGCGTCACCTGGCTCCAGGACCAGCTCACGGACCAATGGTTTGGCCTGCAGGCCGCGGCTCCCGAAGATCGGCGGAAGGCGCGGCAGTCCATCCGCGCCGGCGCCGATAGCCCGTCAGACCTTGGCGCCTCCTACCGGATGATGCTCATGTCGCGGGGGCTGCGCGTACTCTGGCGGGCGCGCCCGGACGGCAACCTTCCCACCGCCTTGGGCAGCTGGCTGCTCCATGTCCTGCTGGTTCCCCTGTTCGCAGTCCTGCCGGCGATCGTCCACCCGGCCCGGCTGGCGTTCATTCTGGGTTTTGGTGATGCTTCCCTCTGGGTTCTGGCACGTCCGGAGAACGCGGTCTTTGGCGCACAGCCGTTCCTTCTTTATCTGGGGCTGGTCCTGCCTGGCCTGATTTTCCTGGCACTCGCTTTCGTGGCGCTCGCCGATGGGCACCGCCGCTGGCGTCCCGTCCTTGAGGTCCTCTCTGGTGACCGGCTTTTAGCCACGGAGTACCGCGGTCACCAGCGTTCCGCGGCTCGAAAAGCCATGGCGGGTCCGGTGGCCGTCATCCTGCTGCTGGTGCCCCTGGGGCTGGCGGCCAGCCAGGCGAGGCAATTGATGGTGGTTGTCTGCCTGGTCTTCATGGGCATACTCACGGTCGCGACGCGGAAGTGGGCCATGTCGGTGCCGGCACCCGTGCACGGAAAGCATCCCGCACTGGACTGGGGACTGGCGTGCACCGGTCTCCTGCTGGCCGTTGCCGTGCCGCTCGTCACGGAACTGCTGCATTGGTCCGCGGCACGGGACTGGCAGTCCCTGGCGGTTCTGGCTGGCAGTCTGCTGGTTCTGTCCCTGGTGCTCACCTGTGACTGGCTGACTGCAGTGGGCACCCTGCTGACCGGCCTCGCCGCCTCGGCCGGCGGAATTCTTGCCGCTTGGGGCGTCTGGGTTTTGCTCGCTACCCTCCGCCAGTCCGAACGCACCATCCTCTGCCTTTTCGCCGCATTCGTGGCCTGGGGACTGGCGGTCTGGTGGATGCCCGAGATCACGCGGATGCTCAGGCACCGGTCGGATGCCGTGGTTACGGTCCCCCGACCCAAAGGCCCCAGCGCCGAGGTGTCACCACCGGATGTCCCCGGGCCGGTCCAGCGGGTCCCTGGCCTGCAGTGACTCCGGTGCCGTGAATGTGTCGGCGTTGCGCAGGTTTTCCGGGAATACCAACCGCGTACGCTCCTGAATTTCCCTGACAGCGACCTGAAATACCCGGAATTCATCAAGCTCCAGTGCTTCGAGCTGATTGAGGTTCTGGGTCAGCAGGAAGGCGCGTCCCTGCAACTGGCCATCCTCTACGAAGGCGACGATCTTCCAGTACTCCCTCGGCAAGGGGACACCCCGGTATATGCGGTCATTCGCCTGGAACACCGGACCGCCAAAGACGCTGACCCTCAGATCCTGGACGTCGACGTCGGCGAATACGGCGTCTTCAATGCGCCCCCACACCCCTTTTCTGGCGCTCTGGTTGAAGTCCTCCAATTGCGGCGTGATGTTGGTGAAGAAGAACGAGTCCTTGTTGGCCTGTTCTGCCTCCGTGAGATCGCCCCACAGCAGGTCTGCACGGCGCGCCAGGTGGCCCCGGTCCAGGCGGTTGTCGCTGTAGAGTTCATCCCCGCACTGGAACCTGCCCGGGATCCTCGGGTCCTTCGTGAAGCTAAGCGACTTTCGTGGGATCCTCTTCAATGCCCCGCCGTCGATGTTCCAGCCGACCCACCGGGCGAACCGGCGGCCCGCACTCATGACAAGCGAGAAGTGGGTGTAGGGAATTATGTCCGAGCCGTCCAGCGGCACCGCGTCCCCCTGAAGCGAGGCATCGAGGGTTGGCGGGTCGAGCCGGACGCCCAGGAAGGAGGGGTCATAACCCACGGCCACCGCTTCGGCGATTGCCCTGGAATCCGGCCGCACCAGCGTAATTCCGAGTTTCTCGAAGACGGATTGCGGCAGGCAGGCAAGGGCGTGCTCGTCCACGCTGGTCCCGGTTTCTCCCGCGAAGTGCAGCCCCGCAAGGACATTTCCGGGGGTTCCGTCGGCGTTCTTGAAGAGCCAGGCTGCACCGGAGTCACCGCCCCGGCTGATCTCCCCGTCCTCCGGCAGGTTCTGCTCATCCAGGCCAATCTCAAAGCCGCCTATCGCCTGCTCACCCGCGGCTCCATAGTGCAGTTTCGCGATCACGTCGACACGGCGGACCACGCCATGCGTCAGGCCGGTGGTGCGGCCGCTCTTCAAGACCTTGTCGCCGATTTCCGGTTCTCCCAGTTCCCGCGGTGCGGCGCCGACACCGAGGATTTCCGGATTGACGGTACGGCCCTCGATCGTGGCTACCGCGCAATCCCCCGCCACACCGAGGTGCGAGCGCTTAAGAACCCCGAGCCGGTTCCGGTCGACTCTGTTGTCATCGTACGGTCCGGGCTGCACCACCACGTCCCCCAATGCCCCACAGGTCCCGTGCAGCACATGCCAGTTGCTCAGCACGAGCGGTTCACCGTCAGTCTTGTCGTAGACAATGCAACCGATCGTTCCTGCTGTGCCCTGATAATGGGCGACGCTGACCCCGGGCAGCACGGGGTCAACCCGCACCTTCGCGGCAGGCGGCTCGGCTTCGGCCACAATGCGGAAACCCGGCCGGTAGCTGCGCTCGATCACATCGGTGGGAACGGCTACCCCGTCGATGATGATCTCACCGGGAATCGGCACCGTACCGAGTGCCTCAAGCTCATCAGGTGCCGCTTTCCGGTCGACAGTGAACTGCAAGGCGAGCTCACCGGTTGGACTGCCCTCACTCATCTTGTACCCGACCCCGATGGAAGAGATATTGGGGTCTTTGAGATACTCCGCTCCCCGGGTCCTGATGAACTGCCGCAGCGACTTCCTGGTCTCTTCCTCCGCCCCGCTTTTCCTGCTGGCAGACTCCTGGCCGGTCATCGCCCCACTCCCTCACCTTTTCCCGAAAGGGCGTGCAGCAGTTCCAGCGCGCGGTCCCGGTACTCCCCGCCGGCCGCTTCTACTGTCTCCGGAGAACTTCCTGCACCATCCATGGCCGCCAGGGCTGCTTCGGCACGCTCCTGAAGGTCTCCCAGCCGTTCGGCAGCGTGCGGGTACAGCAGCGCCAGGCCCCGGCGGTCCCCGGCCGAGAGATCCTTGCCGTTCCCGGTGGGCGCGCAACTGCTCGGACTGGACTTGTAGAAAAAGTCAGGAAAGCTGTACAGCATCACCGAATCGGAGTCGAACGGCCCGGCAACCACAGCGGGATCCTCCACGGTTCGCAGATTGTGGTCCACCTTCGCCCGGGGCCAGTTGTTTGGCGGGCCTGCAAGGTAGGTGTAAATGCCGGGGCGGCGTCCGGCCGCGTCCGGAATGAAAACCCCTTTGGCGTTCGTGGTGGGCGCGTAGTCCTGATCGTCATCCCACCTGAACTCCGCCTCGCAGGAGCCCCGCATGTTCTGGTGGGAGTGGTGGAACGCCAGCGCATGCAGGAATTCGTGCCTGACGGTGCCTTCCCACCTTTCGGGCCGCTCCGTCGTGAATCCGCCAAGATTCAGGCTCCGCTGGTTCGGCCGTCCGCCCACCGGCCCTGCCGGAGGGCCGATGGTGCTGTCGGTGCTGTCGGTGCCGACCAGGGAAAAGTAGCCGCCCATGTTGAACCCGACCCGGATCTCCGCCGCATGGAAAGTGTCGTTCTCGTGCCAGCGCCGGTAGTTTCCGGCGGCGTCCACGCCGAAGTCCAGTTCCAGGTTGCAGGCGTCACTAATCTGCCTGGTGGCCCCTGCCACATCTGCATGGAGTGCGGTGTCTCCGTCAAGGAAAGCTACCCGCACGGCGGAGCCTGGTTGCCAGCGGGCCAGGTCGGAGACGAGAAATTCCAGGGCAGTGTCGCTGCCCGCCATCTGGCTCCGCCATGCGTTCCGGTCCGCGATGGAGGCAAGTACCTCGTCGGGAAGTGATTCAAGTTCCATGGCCAACCTTCCACTGCACTGCTTCCAGCCGCTCCCGGGGACGTGACGGGCGGGCACGCACAGGAGCAGGACAATAACTTAGGCCCGCAACCATTACTGCAGCGTTACAGTCCTGCCGGCGGCAGCCGCAGACACCCCGGACCGGCGAGCGTCGTTGATCTGGCGCGGGTGGCTTTTTGGCTGGAGTATTGGGATTAATCACCTTCGTGCCTGGTGCTGGATTCGAGGGGAGACCGACATGAGCGAGGAAAAACCCAACAGCTGGTGGGGCACGCTGCCGGGGCTGATGACTGCCGCCGCTGCTGTGATCACCGCGCTGACCGGACTTCTTATCGGGCTGGGCCAGCTAGGCGTGTTCGACGCCGGGAGGTCTGGCAGCGTGTCGGGTCCGCCGACCGCCGTCGGGCCTTCACAGCCAGGGGCTGCAACCCAATCCGGCAATTCGCCCCGGAACGGCAATTCACAACAGAGCGGCAGCCCGGCTGCAGACCCCGGCATTCCACCCGACGGAAGCCCCGGATGGACAGTTACCCTGCCGGATCAGCGCAAATACCGCTCTGGCGACGTAGAGTATGAGCTGCTTCGGGCGCAGGCCCGGCCTGATGCCGACGGGAAGATCACCCTGACGTTCTCCGTGCGGTGCACCAATTACGGCCGGTATGACCTCAACTTCTGGGATTCCACGTTCCGCCTCAACGTGGCAGGGATCAGCACCGCCCCCGACTCCGGACTGAACGAACTGGTCGCGGGCGACGCAAGCAAGGCGGGTGATGTCACCTTCACGGTTCCGGCCTCCACGCGTGAAGCGGCACTGCGCATCAAGTTCCTGGGGGGCGAGAGCACAGTCAAGGTGCTTGTGGCCTCGCCCTGACAGGAACGGCCTTACCTTGAGGGTGTCACCACCATGGCGGAGCCTCCGCCGCGCCTGACCGGCTCGGCTGCGGCGACCATGCGTCCGTCGGACTTGAACTCGATGGCCGTGGCTGCGCCGATCTCGGCTGCCGAGGTGAACGCATCTCCGGACGGTGTGAACACGTGGCCGAACGGCATCAGCCGCTTCTCGTACTTCGCGATGAAGCCAGGCTCCGCGGTGACGTTGGCCGAGTTCCGCTGCGCCGCCCGCGGAGCCGCAATGGCATCGGGGATGCTCATGCCCAGGTCCACCCTGTTCAGGATCGTCTGGAGAACGGTGGTGATAATCGTCGAACCGCCGGGGGAACCGAGTGCCAGGAACGGCTCGCCGTCTTCGAGGACAATCGTCGGCGACATCGAGGACCGCGGGCGCTTGTTGGGCTCAATCCGGTTCGGGTCCTTGGGGTCGTACACCGTGGAGAAGTCCGTCAGCTCGTTGTTGAGCAGGAACCCGCGGTCGGGGACCACAATGCCTGAGCCGCCGGTCTGCTCGATCGTGAGGGTGTACTCGACGACGTTGCCCCACTTGTCCGCGACCGTCAGGTTGGTAGTGGAGATGTTCTCGGTGTCCTTCTCACTGGCGGGGGCCGCCGCAATAGCCGGGCACGCGCCGTCGTAATTGGCCACGTCGCCGGGAGCCACCGGCTTCACGGCTGCAACTTTCGGGTTGATCTCGCACGAGCGTTCCTTGCCGAACAGCGGGTCGGTCAGGGCATCGGTGGGAACATCGACGAACGCCGGATCGCCGACGTACTTGCCGCGGTCCGCAAAGGCGAGCGAGCTCGCCTCAAGGTAATGGTGCAGCGCGCTCGGCGCGGACATCCCGGAAAGGTCGAACGGCTCAAGAATGTTCAGCGCCTCGCCCACCGTGGTGCCGCCGCTGCTCGACGGCGCCATGCCGTAGACGTCCAGGCCGCGGTATTCCACATGGGTGGGCGCCTGGTCCAGGGCGACGTATTTGGCGAGGTCAGCCGTGGTCAGGTGCCCCGCCGGGACGGGCAGCTTGGTGGTTGCGGTCTTCGGCGGAGCCTGGACAGTATCTGCCATCTCCTTCGCGAGGTCCCCGTGATAGAAGGCGCGGGTTCCCTTGTCAGCGAGCAGCCGGTAGGTGGCCGCAAGGTCCGGGTTCCGGAAGATGCTGTCGACGGCGGGTGCGTCACCACCGGGGAGGAATAGCTCGCTGGTGGAGGTGAACGCCTCGAAGCGGAGCTTGTTGTCGAGGGTCTGCTGGCGGAACGTCTCGTCCACTACAAAACCGCGGTCCGCCACTTCGATGGCAGGCTCGAGGACGTCATCGAGGTCCTTGGTTCCCCAGTGGTACAGCGCGCGCTCCCAGGTGGCCGGTGTGCCGGGCACGCCCACGGAGACGCCGCTGGTGACGAGCTCCGGGGTGAAGTTGTAGGGCTTGCCGGTCTTCGGATCGATGAAGGCGTCGCGCGGCATGGCGGCGGGCGCTGTCTCGCGGCCGTCGATGGTGCTCACGTGGCCGGTGTGTGCGCTGTAGAACAGGAAGTAGCCTCCGCCGCCGATGCCGGCGCTGTACGGCTCGGTCACGCCGAGGGTGGCTGCAGCGGCCACGGCTGCGTCTGCAGCGTTGCCTCCGCTGCGGAGGATGTCGATGGCCGCGGCGGATGCCTCCGGGTCAACGGTGCTCACTGCCCCGCCGTACCCGGTGGCGGTCGCGGTCTTTTCTGTGACCCGCTCATCAGCGAACGCGGGAGTGGCGGCGGCCCCCGCCGTCACACTCAACGCCAGTGCAGTGGTGACGGCAGCTGTTCGGCTTCTCAGGTATGACATGGTCGCTCCCGGGTTCGTGTAGTGCGGGTGGACGGTAATGTCACGCTACTCCGCCGCGGAAGGACACTCAACGGCGAAAACATTCGCCGGAAGCGGACTCAGCGGGCGTGCGATTCATCCGCGGCGGCACCCTGACGGCGGCTGGCATACAGGAACGGCACGGCGAGTATCTGGAGCACGCCGCTGACCGCCAGCGACGCCGGGTAGCCGTACACGTCGGCGGTCCGCCCCAGCAGCGGCTGCACCACCACGCCGCCGCTCGACCCCATGAGGGACGCGAAACTGAGCACCGTCGCCCGCTGCCTGGACTCGATCATGTCATTGAGGTAAGCCTGCCCCACGGGAGTCCCCACCTCGGCCACGAGGGCCCACAGAGCCAGCAGCACCAGGGCCACCCAGAACTCCCGGGTGAAGCCGAGCGCCACCAGGATCACCGCGCTCCCCGCTCCGCTGAGGATCAGTACCGTGGTGCGCTTGCGGACCAGGCGCCGGACGCGCGGTGCCAGCCAGCCGCCAAGAATCTCCGCCCCGGCAACGATGGCCGCCGCAAGGCCCGCGATGGCGTACGCGCCGCGGTCGCCGAACAGCTCAAGCAGGAACGGCTGCAGGGCATAGAAAACATAAATCCCGACGCCGGCCGTAAACGGCGCGGACAGCATCACGTAGCGCACGGGCGGATTTTTCAGGCCCTTCTCAATGGAGGCCGCCAGCACGGCCCGCGTCGCCCGAAGGGGATGCGCTGAGCGTTCGGGGGTGAAGCCGACGTCGTGCATCAGCCACAGGGCCACCGTGAACATCGCCATCAGCACGCCTACCCGCAGCAGGAAAGGCACACCCAGGTCCGTGGCCTGGGCGATCACGCCGCCGGCGACAGACCCGATGAGCATGGCGGTGCCGGACACCATCTGGCCGCGCCCGAGCACCGTCTCCAGCGCGCCGTCGTACCCGGAGAAGTGCAGCGCATCCACCAGCCAGGCCTCCACCGCGCCGGAGAAGAAAGTGAAGCCCAGGCCCAGCAGCACGGACACCACCGCCCACGACCAGAACGGCGCGGAGAGTTGCCACAGAAAATAGTAGAGGAGCGTCGAGACGGACAGCGTGGCGGTGCCGAGCAGGAAGGAAACCCGGCGGCCCCAGCCGTCGGCCACCACTCCGGTGGGCACCTCGAAAATGACCATCCCGGCGGTGAAGAACGCGTTCGCGGCAAAGGCTTCGAGGTTGGAGAGCCCGGCGTCGAGCAGGAAGAGCGTGTTGATGCCCCAGATGAAGGAGGCCGCAAGGGTATTTCCCAGCGTCAACGTCAGGTAGATGCGCTGCACCTTGCGGGCTGCCGGGTTCATCGCCCCGCTGTCCGTCCCGGCGCGAAGTTGGGGCACGCACCCATTCTCTCCGTGTTTACGGAGGGCCGCCAGAGACCCTTTTATCGCCGCCCGTTCGGGCGTAGCGTCGTGCCCAAGGGAGTTGGCGGCAGCCTGGTAGTGCGGCTCCGGTCCGCACGGCGCCGCTTTCTTCTTGAGCCGTCGAAGGAGGCGGGAATGGCTGCTGGCTGGAATGCTGATACGGCTGCCGGCCCTGTAGGAACGGGCACGGTCACCCTGGTGGAAGGCTCGTCCTTCTGCATTTCCTTGGCGAACGGGGATATCCATCCGGAGCATCCGCACGGGGTCTTTCATGAGGACACCCGGATCCTGTCCCGCTGGAACCTGTCCGTGAACGGCCAGCCCCTGGAGCCGCTGACGGCGGAGACCAAGGAGCCTTACCGGGCCCTGTTCATCGGCCGAGTCCCCCGCTCTGACGGGTACGCGGACAGTCCCCTGATCGTCGAACGGCTGCGGGAGGTGGGCGCCGGCATCCTCGAGGAGATCACCATCCGGAACTACTCCGCGGAGGCCACCGAATGCGTCGTTTCCCTCACCGTTGAATCTGATTTCGCGGACCTTTTTGAGGTGAAGGAAGCACGTGTCCAGCGGCGCTGGGAGGAGTCCCGCCAGCCCGAGGGCGACTCCCTGGTGATCAGGGCCAGTTGGCAGAATCTGGTGAAGGGCGTCGTCGTTGATGCCCGCGGCGCCGAGGTCACCTCAGATTCCGTCACTTACCGGACAGTGGTCCCTGCCCGCGGCGAATGGAGCTGGCGGGTAAGCGTGGCGCCTGCCGCCGACGGCGGCGGGGTCCCGCCGTCGTCCTTGGTCCGCCCGGTCGGCGAGGTGTCATCGAGCGACCGCCGCCGGCAGGAATGGGTGGCCAAAATTCCCAAGCTGCACATGGGCAACCGCTCCATAGAAAGGACCTTGCGCCGCAGCTATGATGACCTGGGCGCGCTCCGGATCGAGGACCCGGCGCATCCCGAGCGGATTGTCGTGGCTGCGGGGGCGCCCTGGTTCATGACGCTGTTTGGCCGGGACTCGTTGTGGGCGTCGGAAATGGCGCTGCCGGTGGATCCCTCCCTGGCGCTGGGCACCCTGCAGACGCTGGCCGACCGGCAGGGCAAAGTGGTGGACCCCATGAGCGAGGAGGAGCCCGGGAAGATCCTGCACGAGGTCAGGCTGGGTGTCTCCAGCGGGCTGGCGCTGGGCGGCAAGTCCGCGTACTACGGGAGCGTCGACGCCACGCCGCAGTTCGTCATGGCGCTCGGTTCGGTCAGCCGCTGGGGATTCGGCCGGGACACCATCGCCGCGCTGCTGCCCCACGCAGACCGGGCGCTGGACTGGGTGCGGAACTACGGCGACAAGGACGGCGACGGATTCGTCGAGTATGAGCGACTCAACGACCAGGGCCTGATCAACCAGGGCTGGAAGGACTCGTGGGACGGCATCAACTTTGCCGACGGGACGCTGGCGAAGCCGCCGATCGCGCTCTGCGAAGTCCAGGCCCTGGTGTACTCGGCGTTTTTGTCCCGGGCGTGGATGGCGTACGACGCCGGCGACGCAGCTTTGGCGGCAAAGCTTACGGAGGAAGCGGCGCAGCTGAAGAAGAAATTCAACGAACAGTTCTGGCTGCCCGACCGCGGCTACTACGCTGTGGCGCTCGACCGGGACAAGCGGCCCGTTGACGCGTGCACGTCCAACATGGGGCAGTGCCTGTGGCACGGCATTGTGGATGACGACAAGCTGCCGCTGGTGGCCGAGCGCCTGATGTCGCCGGAGATGTTCAGCGGCTGGGGCGTCCGGACGCTGGGCACCGACATGGGCGCCTATAATCCCGCCAGCTACCACAACGGCTCGGTCTGGCCGCACGACAATGCCATCATCGCCGTTGGCCTGCTGCGCTACGGCTTCGTGGAGGAGGCGCAGCGGATCTCCACCGCCCTGCTGGAGGCGGCCGATTATACGGACGGCCGGCTCCCGGAACTGTTCTGCGGCTTCAGCCGGGACCAGGTCACGGAGCCGGTGCCGTATCCGACGGCGTGCTCCCCGCAGGCGTGGGCGGCCACCACACCGATCATGCTGGTGACCAGCCTCATGCGGTACGACGCGCACGTGTCCCGAGGCGGCGTGTGGATGGACCCGGTCCTGCCGGAATCCTACGGGGACCTGCATATTACGAACGCCCCCATGGGCGGCGGCCGGATCACCATCAAGGTCACGGATTCCGAACCCTCCGTGCTGGGACTCCCGGAAGGACTGACCTTCCACCGCGAGCACCGGCCCTGGCTGACGGAGCTGATGGCGGAGGCCGGGCTGGGAAAGTAGGGGCCGCCGTCGTTCCTTGGGAGCCGTTCTTCGGGCGCGGTTCTCGGGGCGCGGCGGGCTAGGAGACTGCTGAACTAGGGGCTTTTTGAGGGGTTGGGCGGGTGCGTGAGCGCTTTGCCCGGCTTCTCAGGCATGTGCGGGTGGTCGGAGCGG